>JASGCT010000128.1 GCA_030053915.1 Alphaproteobacteria bacterium | reverse complement strand
GGTGTTTATGCGCCAAATTATGCAGACTCTACAAGTTGTAACATGAGTAATATATTGGGCAACCATGCAATTCGAGTAGTATTCAAAGCCGAGCCGCCACATACAATTGCAACTGCTTCAAATGCAGGTGGTACAATTAGTTCAGTACAAAGTATTTTCAGAGGTCAATCTATGGTTGTAACTTATCAACCAAATTTTAGGTATGTGGTAGATTCGGTATTTATTGATGGTGTTTATGCGCCAAATTATGCAGACTCTACAAGTTGTAACATGAGTAATATATTGGGCAACCATGCAATTCGAGTAGTATTCAAAGCCGAGCCGCCACATACAATTGCAACTGCTTCAAATGCAGGTGGTACAATTAGTTCAGTACAAAGTATTTTCAGAGGTCAATCTATGGTTGTAACTTATCAACCAAATTTTAGGTATGTGGTAGATTCGGTATTTATTGATGGTGTTTATGCGCCAAATTATGCAGACTCTACAAGTTGTAACATGAGTAATATATTGGGCAACCATGCTGTAAGAGTGGTTTTTAGTTTAGAAAGTCCTTTTTTTTCATATACAAATCGTCCTTCAATACATGTAGGCGATACTTTGATTGTTACAGGTATTTTTGTTGAAAAATTAAAACTTAAAAAATTTAAAGATAGTCTTGAACTTTCTTACATTAAAAAGGATTTTACTTATGGCGCTATCGATTCTAATTATTATTTTTTAATACCTAAAAATTTACAACCTGGACTTTATGTTACACATGCCAAAGATGGTTATAGTTATTCAAAAAAAGAATTTATTATAAATATTTATGATTTTAATAAAAGATTTGATAGCCTTGCATTTTATGGTTGGGGTCAAGATGACGATAGTGAAAAGATATTACCGCTTGGTTTACAAAACGTTGTTTCTATAATTCCGGGTTCTAAACATGCTTTGGCATTAAAGACAAATGGAACTGTTGAAACCTGGGGGTCTAATTTTCATGGTCAACTACATATTCCAAAAGGATTAGATAAGGTTGTATCTGTAGCTTCAGGTTTTCACCATTCTTTAGCTCTAAATTGGGATGGAACAGTTGTGGCATGGGGAAGTAATCTTCATGGTGAAAGAAATGTACCAAGCGGCTTAACAAATATAGTTTCAATTGCTGCTGGACATCATCATTCTTTAGCATTAAGGTCTGATGGTACTGTAGTAGTTTGGGGAGGCATAAAGGGATATGGAAATACAATATTACCTCAGGGTTTAAAAAATGTCGTAGCCATTTCAGGAGGTGGGTTACATTCTTTAGCTTTAAAATCTGATGGAACTGTTGTTGGTTGGGGCTATAATTCATTTAATCAGTCTTCGGTACCGGGAGGCTTAAACAATATTGAATCTATTTCGGCAGGACATCTTCATTCAATGGCTTTAAAATCTGATAGTACAGTGGTTGCTTGGGGCTATAATTTATCTGGTGAAACAGATATACCAAGTGGTTTGAAAAATGTTGTGTCAATCGTTTCAGGGTCCAATCATTCAATTACTTTGCTAGCTAATGGAACGGTTGTCGGTTGGGGGGCTAGGCAATCTAAGGTACAAAACCTGTCCCAAATTTTAAACAATGTATTTAAAGTCTTTAGTTCATCTTCATCGCACTACAATTTTGCATTACATAAAAAAACTAATGAATTTGATCGAACACCATCGGCAAATATAATGGGTATTATAACAACTATTCCAAATTGCGATGGCAATTTAGGACAAGTTGAATTTACCATTAACGATACAACTTTTTATGATTCATTAAGCCTTAGAAATACTGTAACAAATGAAGTAGCTACCTATTGTATTAAACAAAATACTTTAGTGGTTCATAATATAAAAGCTGAACAGCCTTATGAAGTTACAGTTTTTGACATCAGAAAAGAATTTTCACCTCGAATTTATAGCTTTAGATTAAACTCGAATCGACCCTTAAAAGCTATCAGTTTTGTAGAACCTCAAAATAATGAACTTACTTTAAATTTATCTGGTGGTACAACATATACAATTACGCTGAATGGGAACACTTGGCAAACTAAAGATAGTAATGTAAATATACCATTAGTTGTAGGGATGAATAAATTAAAAATCACATCGGACCATTCTTGTAATGATAGTTTTGAAGAACATATTTTAATTCATGAACACCTCACTTTACATCCCAACCCTGCCTTAAGTTATACAACGTTGCATATTGGTGGAATCGATGAAAAAGTGAGTATTACAATTGAAAGCGATAAGGGTGTCATTATGTCTTCAAATGAATATCATTTAGATTTTGAAAGAGATGTTCATATTAATCTTGACGGATATAAGCCAGGCTTATATTTAATTCAAGTAAAAGGCGAAAATATATCAGGCTTAGTAAAATTGCTAAAGCAGTAATTTTTTTTATTTCTTTTTAAAATTAATTGTATATTTGCAAAATTAATTTATGTTTTATTCTATAAATACCACTACTAATATAGAAATAATATTTGAATAGGTATTAAAATTTAAAATTTACTTTAAATTGTAATAATATGCAATCATTTCAAAATAAAATTCATTACCAAAATTTTACTTGGATAGATATAAACCAACCTACCAAAGAAGCACTTGATAAAATATCTGAAGAGTATCAATTGGATAAATTTCAAATAATTGATAGCTTTGAACATGGGCATTTACCCAAATTTGAAAAACTGCCCAATTATAATTTTCTTATATTAAGAGCATTTACATCTAAAATTGATGAGTGTGCTACCACAATAGCCGATCTATCAAATAAAATTGCCTTTTTTTATAACTCTAATTTATTAATAACCATACATCGTAAAAATTTTACCTTCTTAGAAAGTACAAAAATAAATTATAGTAATTGTGATGAATTAATCCTTTATTTTGTCAAAAAAATGGTAGAAACTTATCAACAACCATTAGACCAACTGGATGATAATATTACGGATGTTGAACAAATGATATTTATAAAAAATTATTCTAAAATTAATTTGAAAGATTTATATTTTATAAAATCTCAAACAAGAATAACGTTAAAACTCTTACATATTTTTCAAAATGTTATTAACCAGATAAAAGTAGATGATAATTCTCAAACCGCTCTTCAAGATATTAAAGATAATCTTTTGAACCTTATTTTAAATTATGACGAAGTTCTTGAAAACGCTAATAATTTACTCCATACTTATCTTTCGGTTAACTCTATGAAAAGTAATGAAGTTATGAAATTATTAACAATTTTTTCAGCCTTTTTTTTACCCTTAACATTTATTGCTGGTATTTATGGAATGAATTTTGTCAATATGCCAGAACTCGAATGGCAAGAAGGTTATTTTTATATTCTTGGTTTTATGATAGCAATTGCCATTGTTATTTAGTGCCAGCCCGAATATTCAATAAAAAACGATTTTTTTTGGTAGATTTGTAGA
>JASGCT010000127.1 GCA_030053915.1 Alphaproteobacteria bacterium | reverse complement strand
ACCTTTGATTAATTTAATTGGTTGGGTTGAAAATGATAAGGCAGAATTTATTTTTGTAGCATTTTTTCCTATGTTTCATCATCAATACGATTGTAACCTTCAATATATTTTTAATAAAACACAAAAAAACTATCATTTAGAAAACTTTTCCATAAATTTGTTTTCAAACGATACAATATAATAACGACATATATAAATTTTTAACTATTTTAAAATGTTGAACATCAATACTATAGTAACACAATTTGAAACGCAAACACTTCCTAAATCACTTTGGACGCACCCAGCGCATCTCGCAGTGGCTTTTAAAAAAATTGAACAATATAAAAATATTACAACCGCCCACCCTATTCTACGTCAAAACATTATAAATTATAATGTATCAGTTGGAACCGAAAATTCAAATAATTCTGGTTATCACGAAACTTTGACGCTATTTTGGTTACATGTTGTTTACGAATTTTATGTTTTACATAACCTTCAAAATCTTGATGAAATATTTTATAAATTTTTAACTACAAAATACGCTCAGCCTAGTTTTACAGCTGTTTTTTATTCTAAAGAGCTCCTATTTTCCAAAAATGCCAGAAAATTATGGACAGAACCTGATTTATTACCAATAACAGAACTTCAAAGCATGATGTCAATTGATCTGTAAAAATGCCTTAGGGTTTTAAATGGTCCATTTTAAATATCTAACAATATCTGTATGCGCCAAAATATTTTATTAAGTAATATTTAATAAAAAATTGAAAAACAATGTGTACATTTGTATAAAAATTAAATTATATGAATATAAGTAATGAACAAATTTCAAGACTTAAAACATTTACTTTATCAAGTAAAGATTTAGGAGGTCAAGCCACTAAAACACTTGAATTTAATGGATTTGGCTGTTCTGGAAGCAATCAGTCGCCCCATTTGTATTGGGAACACGCACCTCACGAAACCAAAAGTTTTGCTATTACAATGTTCGACCCAGATGCACCAACCGGAAGTGGGTTTTGGCATTGGATTGTATTTGATATTCCTGCCAATATCAACGAACTTTTACCTAACGCTGGCAATGTTAATCATAATCTAGTGCCTCATGGTGTTATCCAAAGTAAAACAGACTATGGTATATACGGATTTGGAGGTCCTTGTCCTCCAGTTGGACATGGTATTCATCAGTATATCATCACAGTGTATGCTTTAAAAGTAGAAACCCTTGGTCTTGACGAAAACGCCAGCCCAGCCGTTGTTGGTTTTAATTTATGGCAAAATACTTTAGCCAAAGCCAGCATCATAGCATATTATAAAAGAGATGCAAGTATTTGAATAATTTCTAATGAAGATTGAAAAAATACATCATATAGCCATTATTTGTTCTGACTATGAAATATCTAAAAAGTTTTACACTGAAATTTTAGGGTTTAAAATCATCAATGAACATTTTAGAGTTGACAAAAATTCATTTAAATTAGATTTAGCATTAAATGAACAGTATATTATTGAACTATTTTCGTTTCCATATCCTCCGCAAAGACCTACCATGCCAGAATCTACAGGATTAAGGCATCTGGCTTTTGGCGTAAAAAACATGAACAGTGCTGTCGAATTTTTAAAATTAAACAACGTTTTAACCGAACCTATTAGGATAGATGAATTTACCCATAAAAAATTTACTTTTTTTAACGACCCAGATAACTTACCCCTTGAATTATACGAATTATGATGACTAAAAGCATTTTTAATATTAAATATTTAATGATAAAACCTGCCTTAATTATTTTTTTAGCGACACAATTTATTGCTTGTGAAGGTCAAGATAAACAAACCTCAAACCACCTTACTGAATTTTCAAAACCTTTCCCTCAAATTATTAAAAAAAATAAAAGCATTCCCATGGCGCCAGATTTCGATACGACATTGGTGAGTCCATATATTCGAAGTATTTTTCAAGATTCAAAAGGAAATTTGTGGTTTGGAACAATTGGAGATGGTGTAGTACGTTATGATGGGAAAACACTCACCTATTTTGGAGAACCAGATGGTTTTATAAACCAAACAGTTTATGCAATTAACGAAGATCATCATGGTAATCTTTGGTTTGGAACTGATACAGGAGTTTATAAATTTGATGGAAAAACGTTTAAAAATTATAATCAAAAACAAGGTTTATTTCATTTAGATATAACCAGAAAAGGTATTTTAGTTGACAAATCGGGTGCTATCTGGATAGGAACACATGGCGGCGTTTATAAATATAAGCCGTCTGCTGATACTGTTAATGGGCAATGTTTTTATATGTTTAAACCTCTTTCTCAAATAAATATTGCAGGTATTTTTGAAGATAATTCAGGCAAAATTTGGTTTGCTACATCTCAAAATGGTGTTTTTTTATATGACGGCGAAAAAATGGCTCATATAGGTAAACAAGTAACATTAGGTCAAAATTATGCTGGTGGTATTGCTCAAGATAAAGCTGGTACAATGTGGTTTACAACTCGAAAAGGTATTGCTAAATATGATGGTAAAATCTTAACTGAATATACAGCTAAAAACGGCTTAGGTGGCACTGAAATTTGGGGAATTTATATAGAAAACTCTGGAATAATTTGGATTACAGCCCGCGGCAGTACAACAAGATTCAACCCTTCAATACCACTACCCAACCCAAAGGCTTTTACAGTGTTTACACCTGCTGATGGATTAAATTGCTGCGTACAAAGTATGTATCAAGATAAAATGGGTACAATGTGGTGGGGCACTGGGTCGGGATTGTATCGTTTTAACGGCGTTCGATTCTATCAAGTTAAAAAGAATGGACCATGGTAACATTTACGACATTAGAAAACGATTTATTGATACTTCAACCCTTAATAGAATCCGATTTTGAAGACTTATACCAAGTTGCCTCAGACCCTAAAATTTGGCTACAACATCCAAACCAAGACCGTTGGAAAAAGGAAGTTTTTAAAATATTTTTTGAAGGCGCTTTAAACAGTAAGGGTGCATTTAAAATTATAGATAAACAAACAAGTAAAGTAATAGGTAGTACAAGGTTCTACGACTACAACGCTGTTAATAAAACTATATTTATCGGCTATACTTTTTTGGCAACGCATTGTTGGGGCAAGGGTTACAACCCTGCTGTTAAAACGATCATGTTAAATTATATTTTTCAATATATCGATATTGTTTATTTTCATATAGGCGCACACAATATTCGGTCGCAAATAGCTATTTGCCGCATAGGTGCAACAAAAATTGGCGAGCAAGAAGTTACTTATTTTGGCGAAACCCCAAAATTAAATTTTGTGTATGAAATAAGCAAAATAAATTGGTTATTGAAGGAATTTTAATGTTATTAATTTAAATTAGGATTTAAAACTATACTTTCAATTTAGAATGTAATGGTTTGGCTTCTTAACTTTATTAAAAACTGGTTTCAATTATGGAGGCTACTATAATTAATTTCACTGTTATCCGATAAA
>JASGCT010000126.1 GCA_030053915.1 Alphaproteobacteria bacterium | reverse complement strand
TCAAATACATTGCCACTCATATCAAAAATTCCAAGTTGATTAGGAAGCTTGGAACCAACGGGGTGCGTTCCTAATTTTCTGCCTTTATCTTCGTAACCTTCTTTATAATCTACATCAGCATTATCAATAAACCATCCAAGAATACCAAGACTATCGCCACCAGAATATTTTTTAGAGATACTATCTTTATTTCCGCCACGAGCCGCAAATTCCCATTCAGCCTCAGTAGGTAATCTAAACGACTTCCCAGTTAAGTTATTTAATTTGGAAATAAAATTTTTACAATCAAGCCAACTAATATTTTCTACGGGTAAACTATTAGCAAATCCGTTTATATGAACAATCGAAGCATTATAATAACTTGGATTTTTACCCATGACAGCTTTCCAAAGTCCTTGTGTAACTTCAAATTTGCCAATATAATAGTCTTTTACTTGAACCCAGTGGCTTGGTTTTTCTTGGGGCTCACAATCATGGTTCTGTTCTGCAGTACATCCCATTTTAAAATGTCCTCCATGAACTTGAATCATCTCGAAGGCGTAACCGTTGACAACATACATTTTATTGGTATTTTTGTTTTCTAATTCAATAATTGGAAGATGTGTGGTAGTAGGATGGATGGTTACGTTTAATGATTTTGAATTATATTGAGGTTTGTAAATGATAATTTCAGTGCTTTTTTCTAAATTAAATGCAATTTCAAGTGGGGTATTACCTTTAAATTGACCGTTCACGTTAACTTCGGCGTTACTTGGATTGGATTGCACTAACAAAATTTTTGTTGAAAATGGGATAGAATCTTTTGTTATAAAATTCTTTAAATGAGTTAAAGAATCCGTAATTAAACTGATTTGTTTTTTTACGAATGCCGAGTCTAATAAAATGGCATTCATAGCCAATCTTAAACCAGTTTCATTATCTTTTTTAAAAGGATTTTTTAAAAATCTAAAAGCAATGCGGCATTCAAATTCATTTGAATGCCAACTACCACCTCGAGCAATTTTAAATTTATTTTCTAACGATTGCATATTATTTTTATAATACGAGTTTTCTATAATACGATATGGATTAAAATTATTTTCGCACCATTCCAAAACATTGCCAGTCATGTCATAAATTCCTAAAGCATTTGGTAATTTCAAGCCCACACTATGGGGGTTTCTACGAATTTCAAGTTTTGTTAAGTCTTGTTTGCTAATTAAAATACTTTCTAACTGCGAATTGCCTTTGTACCAACCTATACTATCATCTAAATTATCACGTCCACTATATTTTGTTTGAAAGCCAGATTTATTGCCACCCCTTGCAGCATATTCCCATTCAATTTCAGTTGGGTATCTAAAATTTAAATGCGTTAATAGATTTAATTTTTTAATAAAATTTTTGCCCTCAACCCAAGTAATATTTTCGACTGGTAAATTGGTTGAATATGAATTTTCAACCATTTTTTTTTTATTAAAATAACTTGGGTTCTCTTTCATGATAAGTTCCCATAACCCTTGTGTTACTTCAAATTTAGCAAGATAGAAACGCGATACTGCATGCTCTTGAACCGGAAGTTCATTATCATTACAAATACTACCTTGATCTTCAGTACATCCAAGATTAAACCGTCCACTATCTACCATAATCATCTCAAAACTATAATCATTAATTGTTATGATTAATTTTTGAATAAAAGTATCTATTTTGATGTTAAATAGTTTGGGATTGTTTAAATTATTAGGTTTTTGTGTTGATATGTTTTGGTTATAATTTAAATGGGCTTCTTGTGTTATAGCCGTAACGTAACATACAAAGAATAAAGCGGTAAAAAAAAAATATTTCAGTGTGGAGCCATAAAATAATTTAAAATAGTAGTGGTGTAATGAAATCATTGAAACATATGAACTTTTGAGAAACTAAAAAGACTTTTTTTAAAACTTTAGTATTAAAATAATTTAAAAAAGGCAAGCAAAAATATAAAACATTAGATTTATGATTTATTATTATTTATAAAATAATAAATAGGGATTCCTAAAAGAATAATAAAAATTCCAGCTATTGAAAATGTGGGTTTTATAATTAGAAGCAAAATACAAAAGGCAGAACCACAAATGATATAAAAAATTTGCATAAATGGATAGCCAAATGCTTTGTAGGGACGGTCGAGTTGTGGCGATTTTACCCTGAGTCTAAATATACCAATAGTACAAAGTACAAAGAAAAGAACAACGGCAATTGAAACCATATCTAACAAATCGCTATATGCACCTGATAAACAAAGTAAAGAAGCTACCAAGGCTTGAATCCATAAAGCTCTACCAGGTACTCCATTTTTATTTAAAACTGCGGCAGATTTAAAAAACACGCCGTCTTTGCCCATAGAATATAAAACCCGAGCCCCTACTAAAATAAGCCCATTATTGCAGCCAAAAGTTGAAATCATTATCAAAATGGCTATTAGTGAAATCCCGAAAGAACCAAATATTTTTATAGCCGCGGCAATACCAACCCTATCTTGGGGGGCAGTGGCAATCTCGTCTAAACTTAAAGTTCCTAAATAAAGAAAATTAAATATTAAATAAAAAATACACACAAAAAGTGTGCCTAAGAATAAACTTTTGGCAATATTTTTTTTAGGATTTTTAACTTCTTCGCCAATATACGAAATAGCATCCCAAGCAGTACTACTAAAAATAGAACCTACCATAGCAGCAGTTAAAGCCAACATCCCTTGAAAAAAACTAATATTGGGAATCCACGAAGACGAACTGGGTTCAAAATGTCGCATTTGAAATGGATTTTGCCAGTTTGCTTGCCAAATATCACTTTTAAATCCTAAAGAAAATCCAAAAATAATAATTAATACCAGGGCTAAAATTTTAGCAACAGTAAAAATTGTTTGTAACCATTTTGCCCCCGAAACACCCTTAGAATTAAAAAATGTTAAACAAACAATTAAAAATATAGCTAAGAATTGTGAATAATAGAGTTTTAAAAATCCGTATTGAAAAATTAAATTTTGTGGGTCTTGATTAAAAATGTCGAAAAAATATCCAGAAAATTTGGCAAAAGCCACGCCCACTGCCGCAATAGTACCCGTTTGAATAACACTAAAAAAACTCCAGCCAAATAAAAACGCTACTTTTTTATTAAACGCTTCTTTTAGGTAAACATAAGGACCACCAGCTGTAGGAAATAAAGCAGCAAGTTCGCCAAAGCCTAATGCACATACTACAGTCATCAAGCCAGTAAGTAACCAGCCAAAAGTTATCCAACCAGCCGAACCAAGGTGGCGCATCATGTCTGCATGAACAATAAAAATTCCAGACCCTATCATACTCCCCATTACTATCATGGTAGCATCTAATAAATTTAATGATGATTTAAAACTGTTTTGTGTATTCATACTATAATTTTTAAAGCAAAGATACAAAAAAAAATTAATTTTGAAACCCTAATTTCGCAAGTAAATTTATTTTTATTATAAAATTCCAATTTTATCTAA
>JASGCT010000125.1 GCA_030053915.1 Alphaproteobacteria bacterium | reverse complement strand
TCGCACCTACAGCGCTTTTTGGGTGGTTGATGGACTTACAAACAGTTCGCACCTATGGCGCTTTTTGGATGATTGACGAAATTTGCATAACCTAATGAATTAATTAGCCGAATAAGCTAAACAAATTGCCTCTTTAAATGACATTATTATTCAACTAACTAAAATATAAAAATTATTTAAGGCCGTTTAAAGATGAGGTTTATATGAATTATATTTAAGATTTTTTTTAATTCTGTTATTTCTTTTAGTGTTAAAAATAACCTACAAAAATTTAATTTAATATTTTTTTTAATTTTATATTTTATATTTACCTATATTTGCTATCATTCAAAATAAATGATTTTATTAATTAATTTTTTAGCACCTTTAAAATTAAAAATTAAATGAACGAACAAAAAAAAGGTTTCTTTTATGGACTAAGTGCTTATATTATCTGGAGCATTACCCCCATATTTTATAGCTTTTTAAACAATATTTCTTTAATAGAAATTATGATACATCGTATCATCTGGACATTCGTTTTATTATTAATCTTAATATTGATAACCTCTCAAAAACAGGCTTTAATAAAAACGTTAAAATCTAAAACTATCATTAAACAACTTTCAATCTCAGCAATTTTAATTTTATTACAATGGCTTAATGTCAATTGGTTAATTGAACAAAATAGAGTTGAAGATGTTAGTTTAGGGTATTTTCTGTTCCCTTTAGTTAGTACTTTCATTGGTACATTTTTTTTAAAAGAAAAACAAACAGCTTATAGTATCATCCCAATAATTTTAACCTGCTTAGGAGGCACTTGGTATGTATATACAACGGGCGATTTTCCTTTGTTATCAATTACCATTGCTTTAAGTTTTGCTTTATATGGTTTAGCCCGAAAAAAAGTGCCGATCAACCCTTTAACTGCTATTGTTATTGAAATGGGATTACTATTGCCTTTTGCTATTATTTATTTTATTTGGTTACAAGTTAACCACCAAAGCGCGATGACATGTCATGATTTAAATACAAGTTTTTTATTAATTGGTTGTGGTGTGATGACTGCCGCACCCCTAACATTATTTGCCGCTGCTACCAAACGCCTTACACTTTCAACTATAGGGTTTATGCTGTACATTTCCTCCACGATACAGTTTTTTATATCAATTTTTTATTTTAAAGAAACGCTTAGCAGCCATAAATTGATATTATTTATTTTTATTTGGATTGCCATCATTATTTATATTTTTGGTGAGTTTCGCCAAAATTCAAATCGTGAAGCTAATTCAAATCCAGAAACTTTATAAAAGATTATAAAATGAATTTAAATTCAATTTAAATTTTGTAACTTTGCAATAATGAACTATTTTACGCAATCATGTATCGAAATTAATAAATAAATCTAAATAATCAAATATAGTATAAATATGAACTGTTTGTATCAATTTTTAAAGAATTCAGTTTCACCTGAAAATGGGTCAACTTTCAATGAAACATGTGTAACCCATTTGGATATTAAATTAAATGTTTATGAAAGAACAAACTAAAGGTTTTTTTTATGCACTAGTAGCCTATACAATTTGGGGAATATTTCCGTTCTTTTTTAGCTTATTAAAAAATGTGTCGCTAACCGAAATCCTGATCCACCGCATTATTTGGGCATTTTTTGCTGTGCTTGCTTTCATAGTAATCATGTCGCATAGGCAAATATTAATAAAGGCAATCCGTTCCAAAATCGTTATGAAACGTCTTGTTATTTCAGCTGTATTGATTTTTTGCCATTGGCTCAATTTTAATTGGTTAGTTGAACAACATAGAGTTGTTGATGCCAGCTTAGGTTATTTTCTCTTCCCATTATTAAGTGCCTTTTTAGGTATGGTATTTTTGAAAGAAAAGCAAAATGCCTTTAGTATAACAGCAATATTTTTAGCATGTTTTGCTGTTGTATGGTTGTTTTTTAAAATCGATCATTTTCCATTACTCTCGTTAACTTTAGGTTTAAGTTTTGCTTTGTATGGTTTAGCCCGTAAACAAGTGCCTGTTGATTCGCTCACGGCTTTGGTTATAGAAACAGGCATGTTGATGCCATTGGCTTTTCCCTACTGGCTTTGGTTAGAATTTCATCATCAAAGTGCCATCGTTTTAAACGATTTACCAACAAGTTTTTTATTAATTTGTGCAGGTTTATTAACCGCCACACCATTATTTTGTTTTGCCGCCGCCGCTAAAAGATTGACACTAACTACGGTTGGATTTATGTTATACATCACATCATCTTTACAGTTTTTAATTGCCATTTTTTATTTAAAAGAACCATTATCAATTCATAAATTAATTGCTTTTATCATTATTTGGTGCGCTTTAGCCATTTATAGTTTTGGTGCATTTCGTTACAATTCTAAATTAAAGCCTCAATTAAATAAAAACTAAGTTGTTGATTTTGAATAACATAAAAATTGGATTTTGGGGTACTAAACATGCACACGCATCAGACAAAATGCAGATGTTGCGTCAAATAAACTCAATTGAAATAGCCGGCGTGTACGAACCAGATAATAAGCAACGTCAACGCCTTCAAGAACAAAATCCTAATTTTCAAGGACTCAATTTTTATAATCATGCCGAAGACATGCTTAGCGATATAAACATTATTGCTACTGCTTCAGAAGGACTTAGCTGCGAAAGTTTAAATCATACCGAAGCCATTATTCGTGCTGGTAAACATTGTTGGTACGACAAACCCGCGGGTGATAATTTTCATCAATTTCAAAAAATTATAGCATTAGCACAAAAACTAAATCTACATCTACAAATGAGCTATATGTTTCGCTTTCATAATGGTTTTAATAAAATTGCCGAATGGGTTCATTCTGGATTTTTAGGAACTATTTTTTCTATAAGAGCCAATATGTCGGTATTTTTACCTGCTGAAAGAGGGACATCACTCAATTATAATACCCGTGATACCATTGCATGGCATCGAGGCGGTATATTATACGATTTAGGCTGCCACATGATCGACCAAATTTGTTGGTTATTAGGACGTCCTCAAAAAGTTACATCCTTTCTTCGAAACGATAGTAAAATCATTTCAGAATGCCACGACAATACATTAGGTGTCTTAGAATTTTCAAATGCTATGGCAATAATTGACATAGCCGCCATGGTAGTATCGCATAAACAAACCCGTCGTTTTGAAGTTTATGGCAGTAAAGGCAGTGCCATTCTGATAGAACCTTATGAAACGACTTCTTGCATGCATCTTTATTTAAACGAAACAATAGGTGGTTATCACAAAGGGCTCAATATTGTGCCATTATCTATTCAAACGCGTGCCGACCTTTACAAATTAGATTTTGAATCATTTATAGCGACTATTTGTAATCAAGCACCTCCTATTCGTTCACCAGAACACGAACTTTTAGTTCAAGAAACATTATTAAAACTGGCATAACTATAAAGTTTGTGGGACCAATTTTGGTTTCCCATAATAGAAGAGTAAATTTATTCTAAATCTTTTAAAATTTTTAAATCC
>JASGCT010000124.1 GCA_030053915.1 Alphaproteobacteria bacterium | reverse complement strand
AACAAATAAAGTATATTATTTGAAAAATCAGTATATTACCACCTAAATAGTTACAACATAATTTAAAATCAATAATTAATTATTTGTTCAACTATAGTTTCAGGAATATTGCGGTATCCATACTGCTGGTTTCTTAATTTAGGTTGGTATCCAGCTTCAATAATGGCTTCTTGAATAGTTTTATATGTAAATCTATGCGGAGCGCCTGCGGCACTTACAACATTTTCTTCTAACATAATACTTCCAAAATCGTTTGCCCCAGCTTCTAAACAAACTTGAGCAATTTCTTTACCCATAGTAAGCCAACTTACTTGAATATTTTGAATATTGGGTAGCATTATTCTTGAGATAGCAATCATTTTAATATAGTCTTTGGCTGTAGTAGAATTATGAATCCCTTTCATTTTAGTAAGTAAGGTATCGGCATCTTGAAAAGTCCATGGTATAAATGCCAGAAATCCTTTGGCAGTTTCGGGTTTTAGAGCTTGCACTGTTCTAATTTTTACTAAATGTTCCATGCGTTCTAAAAGTGTTTCAATATGTCCAAACATCATGGTAGCACTGGTTGTTAAATGTAATTGATGGGCAACTTGCATAATATCTAACCACTCTTGAGCGCCGCATTTTCCGTTTGAAATCAATCGTCTTACTCTATCATCTAAAATTTCAGCGCCGGCTCCGGGTAAGGAATCTAAACCAGCTTGTTTTAATGCGATTAATATGTCTTTGTGGGTTGATTTTTCTAATTGCGTTATATGTGCTATTTCGGGAGGTCCTAAAGCGTGTAGTTTAATGTGTGGAAATTCTGCTTTTATAGCGGAAAACGTATCTACATAAAATTGTAAACCTAATTTAGGATGGTGTCCGCCTTGTAATAATAATTGGTCGCCACCCCAGGCTATGGTTTCTTTAATTTTAATTCGAAAGGTATTCATATCTGTAATATACGAATCTGGATGTCCTGGAATACGGTAAAAATTACAAAATTTACAATTAGCAATACATACATTGGTGGTGTTTACATTTCTGTCTATTTGCCAAGTAACAATGTTATGGGGAGTTCTTTGAAGACGCATGTCTTGTGCAACATACATTAAATCGGCTAAATTTGCATTTTCAAAAAGAAAAACGCCTTCTTCGGCAGATAAAAATTGTCCATTTAAAGCTTGTTCTAAAAGTATTTTGGATTCCATTAAACCAAATATTTTTTAAAGAAACCAACAAGTTCATCTTTATAAATAGGTGTTCCCATTATTTTGTGGTAGCCTATTGCGTTTACTAAATATTTATCACGAATTATTCTAATGAGTTGCCCGTTATTAATTTCTGGGATAATAATGGTATCAAATTTTTTAAGTATATCCCCTAAGTTTTTAGGAAAGGGTCTTAAATATTTCAAGTGCGTGAAGCTGATACTATAATTTTGTTGTAAAAGTTCTAAAACTGAAGATTTTATAGATCCGTAAGTAGAACCCCAACCAATTACTAATACTTTACCGCTGTCAGTGCCGGTATCAATAGTTTGAAGTGGGATAAAGTCTTCTATTTTATCTACTTTAGCTTGTCTTAATAACACCATTTTTTGGTGATTTTCAGAATCATAGCTTACATTACCAGTATTATCTTGTTTTTCGAGACCGCCAATACGGTGTTCAAATCCTGGTGTACCTGGAACACACCAGCTTCTCACAAGATTTTCATTTCGTTTATAAGGTAAAAAGGACTCTTCGCCTTCATCAAGTTTATTTTTATGTTGAATTTTTATGTCTGGGAGTTCGGAAGCGATAGGAAATTTCCATGGTTCGGCACCGTTAGCAATATAACCATCACTTAGTAAAATAACTGGTACCATGTGTTGTGTACTAATTCGGATAGCTTCAAAAGCCATTTCGAAACAATCGGCTGGAGTTGCACAACTTAATACTGGTAAAGGGCATTCTCCGTTACGTCCATAATAAACTTGTAAAAGGTCGCTTTGTTCTGTTTTGGTAGGTAATCCTGTAGATGGACCACCTCTTTGAATATCAACAATTACTAAGGGTATTTCTAACATGACGGCTAAACCGATGGCTTCAGATTTTAGGGCGATACCTGGACCTGAGCTTGTGGTAACCCCAATACTTCCGCCGTAACTGGCGCCAATTGCCGAACAAATGGCCGCTATTTCATCTTCGGCTTGGAAGGTATTAATATTAAAATTTTCATATTTACTAAGTTCGTGTAGAATATCGGAAGCGGGTGTTATTGGGTAAGACCCAAGAAAAAGTTTGGTTTTAGATTTTTGAGCAGCTGCAACTAAACCTAAAGCCAATGCTTGGTTCCCCATAATGTTGCGATATAACCCTTTAGGCATAATAGCTTTGTCAATTGTATAACGAGAGGTGAACAATTCGGTGGTTTCACCAAAATTGTAACCAGCTTTCAACACGGTAATATTTGATTGTAAAATTTGTTCTTTTTTACTAAATTTGCTTTGTAAAAATGCGATTGTATTATCTAAGGTTCGGTTATACATCCAATATATTAAACCTAAAACAAACATATTTTTTGCCCGATCGCGTTCTTTAATACCAAGGTCGGTAAAGTCTTTTAAAGCTTCACGGGTATGGGTGGTTACGTCTATTTTATATAAGATATAATTGGTAAGACTGTCATTTTCTAATGGGTTTTCGGCATAATTGGAGAGTCTTAAATTTTTGGTGTCGAAACCATCGGAATTAGCAAATATGATTCCCCCTTTTTTAAGGCCTTTAAGATTTACTTTCAAAGCGGCGGCATTCATAGCAACCAATACATCAATTTGATCGCCAGGTGTATATACAGCATCAGATGAAAAATGAAGCTGGTATCCACTAACACCGGGTATTGTACCTTGTGGTGCTCTAATTTCAGCTGGAAAATCAGGAAATGTAGCTAAGTCGATACCTAATAAAGCCGTGCTATTTGTAAATTGTGCCCCTGTTAATTGCATGCCATCACCGCTATCTCCAGCAAATTTAATAACAACATCTTTAAGTTTTTCTTGGTTTATCATAAAATTTATAATTATTAAATTGCAAGATACATAAAATTAAAGAAATAAAATTATTTTTGTGTAATTTTTTATTATAAATTGAAAATGGTTTGATTTTTAAATAACCACAGGTTTTACATATTCCACTGGTTTGTTTGTTCAAAACAAATTATACTCGGCTTTAATTTTTAGGATAAATAGGGTAGGTACATTAAAATTTTCGGCAATCTTGTTTTATGTTAGTTTACCAGTTTTTAAAGATTTTATGATTCATTCGCTTTGAGTTTCTATCATTCCTATTTGTTAGCCTTTTAGTTTCTAAAGATACTAATAATTTATATTTTTATCACAAAATTTGTCAAAAATATCACACTAAAAATTCTAAAAATCATGAAATTTTAGATATTTATAAGAAACCGAATGAAAATTTATTATAAACTTTCGAATATAATGCATTCTTTTTTTTAACTTTGCACATGAATAATAATTTAGTAATAGACACTGTTGGCAGTCCTGCTCGTATTATTTTATTTAATA
>JASGCT010000123.1 GCA_030053915.1 Alphaproteobacteria bacterium | reverse complement strand
TTTTTTCGGTAAGCGTTTCTAAAGTATCCATTGGCTGAATATAAAGGGCTTCTTGCGTAATTATTTCCCCCCCATCTACTTCAGCGTTTACATAATGGACAGTTACACCTGTTATTTTAACACCATAATTTAAAGCTTGCTGAATTGCCCGAACACCTTTAAAACTTGGTAATAATGATGGATGAATATTTAATATTTTATGGTCAAAATGTTCAATAAATGCAGCCGATAAAATGCGCATAAAACCAGCCAAAAATATCCATTCTACCTGATGTTGTCTTAATATAATTAAAATTTTTTCATGAAACTGAGACGCAGTTTCAGTTTTATATTTGGGAACAATAAAATGCGGAATATTAAGGCGTTGGGCTCTTTTAATAGCACCAGCAAGGCGTTGGTCGGTTATAAGACAAACAATTCGTATGGGTATATTTTTTTGGATTATTCCAAGAACTAAATTTTCGAAATTAGACCCATTGCCCGATGCAAAAATAGCAGCATTTTTTATTTCCATTCAAATCCTTTTGAAACCTTGGTAACTTGACCAATAATTTTTGCTTTTAGTTGAAATGTCTCTAATTGATTCAAAACGTAATCGCCATGCGTTTTACTAACTATATAAATCATCCCAATACCCATATTAAATACGTGATACATTTCTAAATCTGTAATATTTCCCCAGCTTTGAAGCATAGTAAATAGAGGTTGTTGAGGCAATGCATTTTTAAAGATACATATTCCTAAATTGTTTGGCAAAGCCCGCGGTATATTTTCGTAAAAACCACCTCCTGTAATATGCGCTACGCCTTTTAATACACCTTTTTCGGCAAGAGAAAGTGTAGGCGCAGCATAGATTTGCGTAGGCGTTAACAACAATTTTCCTAATGTGGTTTGATATTCAGGAATCTTTTTATCGAGTTTAATCTTTTTTTCTTTTAAAATTTTTCGAACCAAAGAATATCCATTAGAATGAATGCCAGAGGATGGTAGTCCAATTATTAGATCGTTTGCTTTAACTTTAGCCCCGGTTATAAGATTTTTTTTTTCTACAACACCAACTACAAAACCAGCTAAATCGTAATGTCCTTTAGTATATAATGCAGGCATTTCGGCAGTCTCGCCACCAATTAAGGCACACTGCGATTGTTTGCAACCTTCTACCATGCCATATACCAGTTGTGCTATTTGTTTGGGGATTGTTTTATGTGTTGCAATGTAGTCTAAAAAAAATAATGGCTTCGCACCTTGTGCCACAATATCGTTTACACACATAGCCACTAAATCGATACCAATAGTGTCATGAATGTTGAGTTGTTGTGCCAAACTTAATTTTGACCCAACCCCATCTGTACCGCTTACTAAAACAGGATTTTTATAGTGCATTTTGCCAAGATCAAAAAGGCCTCCAAAACCACCTAAGCCACCAAGAACTGCTTTACTAAAGGTTTGTTTTACAAGAGGTTTTATTAAATTTACGGCTTGATAACCTGCTTCTATATTTACGCCAGATTTTTTATAGTTTGGAGAAATAGATTTCATAATATTTTGTTCAGTTAAAAATTAGTTTTAGTTGGGTATTTTCCAGTGAAACAAGCTAAGCAAAGACTTTTGCCGTTATTAAAAGTACGTTGTGTTTCTAAAAGTTCATCGGGTGTTAAATATTCTAATGAATCTGCTTCAATAAATTTACGAACGTCTTCTATCGATTGTTTTGCAGCAATAAGTTCCTCGAAAGTTGAGGTATCCACGCCATAAAAACAAGGGTAGGAAAATGGCGGCGAAGCGAGCCTAAAATGTACTTCTTTAGCCCCTGCTTTTCTTAACAATTTAATAATATTTTTTGACGTATTTCCTCTAACTATTGAATCGTCAACTACGACTAATTTTTTACCTTCTACAATGGCTTTTACTACAGATAATTTAATTTTAAGCGCATGTTCTCTTAAAATTTGGGTTGGCTCAATAAAGGTTCTTCCAACATATTTATTTTTAACCAAACCTAATTCATAAGGGATTTTACTTTCTGAGGCATAACCCATAGCGGCGCTTAGCGATGAATCCGGAACTCCAATCACTAAATCAGCATTTGCTACCGGGTGTTTTTGTGCCAGAACTTTTCCGCATTGTTTCCTAAAATTATGTACGTTAATCGATTCTATTTGGCTATCAGGACGCGAAAAATAAATATATTCCATAGCACACATCTTATGGGTTATGTTTTGAGAATAATGTGTAGTATGTAATTCTTCTAATGAAATACCGATGACTTCACCGGGTTCAATATCTCGTATAAATGTCGCGTTTAAAATATCAAAACAACAGGTTTCACTTGCAACAATATATCCGCCATTATCTAACCTCCCCAAACTAAGAGGTCTTAAACCATGTTTGTCGCGCATGGCATATAAAATTTTTTTGGTTAGAAGTAAAAACGTAAACGCCCCCTCGAGTTGGTTTAGAGAATTTTTTATAATTTCGAAACGTTGTGCATCCGTATAATTTTTTTTAAAAAGATGCGCCATAATTTCAGTGTCGGAAGTAGATTGAAATAAACTGCCTTGGGCTTCCAAATTATTTTTTAAAATATCAGAATTAACAATATTTCCATTATGACACAAGGCAAAATCTCCAGAATGGTGCCTAAATAAAAAGGGTTGCACATTTTCAAGACATTTTCCACCTTTGGTTGAATATCTTACATGACCAATAGCATGAATACCAAGTAAAGTGTCTAATTTTTGTTTATTAAATACCTGATCAACCAAGCCTTCGCCGCGCACTATATGATGGTTTTGTGTATCGCTTGTTACAATTCCAGCGCCTTCTTGACCTCGGTGCTGCAGGGCTTTTAAACATAGATAGGTTAGTTGTGTTGCATCAGGGTGGTTAAAAATACCAATAACCCCACAAGCCTCTTTGAGTGTATCTAACATGCTTAATGGCTCATTTTTTTTAAAATCAATTGATAGGCTTCTTCTACACCTCCTAAATCACGTCTAAAACGGTCTTTATCTAATTTATTTAAGGTGCCTTTTTCCCATAACCTACACGTATCGGGGGATATTTCATCGGCTAATACAATGTTACCAGAACTATTTTTTCCAAATTCTATTTTAAAATCTACTAGAATAATATTTTTATTGTCCCAATAATCAACCATAAAATCATTAATTTTGGCAGCATACTGGTACATAAGTTGAAGTTCTTCATGGCTTGCTAACCCTAAGGCTACGGCATGGTAGTCGTTAATTAAAGGATCCCCCAATTCATCTTTTTTATAACAAATTTCAAAAATTGTACATGCAGGTTTTACACCTTCTTCTATGCCCAATTTCTTAGCAGTACTTCCAGCAAAAATATTTCTCACAATAAATTCTAAGGGAATTATGGATACTTTTTTACAAATTTGCTCTCGGTCAGATATTTTTTTTATGAAATGGGTAGGAATACCAATGGTTTCAAGCATAGGAAAAAAAAGCGCACTTGTAGCATTATTAACGATACCTTTATTAACAATAGTACCACGTTTTTGAGCGTTAAAAGCGGTGGCATCATCTTTAAAATAAAATACGACCTCATCTGGGTTGTTTGAAGTAAATACTTTTTTGGCTTTTCCTTCGTATAATAATTGA
>JASGCT010000122.1 GCA_030053915.1 Alphaproteobacteria bacterium | reverse complement strand
GACGAAATGTTTGATGGGCAACTTGTAAAGCCACACTACCAAACTTTATTCAATTTTTTAAGTCAAAAAACAGTCCAAATTCTAAAATCAAAAGAAGAGGAGAGTAAAAAACTTTTTATGACCAATGGTATTACGTTTACTGTTTATTCTGATGACGAGGGTATTGAAAAGATTTTTCCTTTTGATATTATACCTAGAATTATATGCGGCTCGGATTGGCAATATCTTGAAAAGGGACTAAAACAACGTCTTAAAGCCCTAAATTTATTCATCAATGACATCTATAGTCAACAATCCATTTTAAAAGATAACATAATACCTTCGGAACTTATATATTCTTGTCCCTATTTTATTAGAGAAATGATGCATGTTCCGATTCCTCATAAAATACCTGTATCCATTGCTGGTATTGATTTAATAAGAGATGGGCAAGGCAATTATTTAATTTTAGAAGACAATTTAAGAGTCCCTTCAGGGGTAAGCTATATGTTAGAAAATAGAGATTCTTGTAAACGTATTTTTCCTTTAGCTTATTCTAACAGTAAAGTATTACCCATTAGCGACTATAGTAATTTATTATATAAAAATTTAGCAGCGTTATCGCCCAGAACCATTTCGCAACCCACCATTGTTTTACTTACACCAGGCGTATATAATTCGGCGTATTACGAACACACTTTTTTAGCACGGTTTATGGGTATTGAATTGGTAGAAGGACGCGACTTAATAGTTCAAAATAATATTGTTTATTTAAAAACTACCAATGGTTTAAAACAAGTAGATGTTATTTATAAACGCGTTGATGATGAATATTTAGATCCTTTAGTTTTTAATCCTACAAGTTACTTGGGTGTTCCAGGAATTTTTTCGGCTTATAAAAAAGGAAATGTGTGCCTTGTAAATGCTATAGGGAATGGCGTCGCAGACGATAAAGCCGTTTATTCTTATGTACCCGATATGATTAAATATTATTTAAATGAAGACCCTATTTTACACAATGTTAAAACCTATCGATTAGAAAATCCTGATGAATTAGACTACACGTTTAAAAATATTGAAAATATGGTTATTAAAAAAACTAATGGATCGGGCGGATACGGTATGCTGATTGGACGTGATAGCACGCAGCAACAAATTGAAGAATACAAAAAAGAAGTATTAAAAAATCCCCGAGAATTTATTGCCCAACCCACAATAAATTTATCTACCGCTCCTTGTTTTATAGATGGTATTTTACAACCCCGTCATATCGATTTAAGACCCTTTTGTTTATGTGGTCCTCAAGGTATTGATATCGTTCCCGGCGGACTTACAAGAGTTGCCTTAAAAAAAGATTCTTTAGTAGTAAACTCATCGCAAGGTGGTGGTTCTAAAGATACTTGGGTTCTTAATTAATTCAAAATCTATTACTCATGTTAACAAGAATTGCCGACTCATTATTTTGGATGCAACGCTATACCGAACGCGTCGATGGTATTGTTCGTGTCTTAAAAATTCATTACCACGCTAGTTTAGACGCCGAACGTAAACACAACCATTCGTGGAACTTAGTTCTAAAATTTTGTACAAACCTGAACGATGAACAAATTTTGGCATTTAACAACCAACCCAACGCCATTTTTAAATACATTTTTTTAGACAAAACTAACGAAAATTCAGTTCGAAATATCATCACCCAAATTCGAAATAATGCCCGTTCAGTTCAAGACCAAACCACGATCGAAGTATGGCGCTGTATTAACGATTATTACCATTTTTCTCAAAGTAATCTTGTTGAAGACATGATTGATAAATCTGAAATCTTTCAACTCGCAGAAAAATTTATCCAATTTAATTTTTTATATTCTGGCGTCATTAATGTTACCATGCCACGCTACGAAGCTTTTCATTTTATGCAATTAGGCACGCATGTTGAAAGAAGCCTTCAAACTATAGATTTTTTAGATTATAAATTTAACGACTTTGATTACGACCTAAATTCACAAACCGAAATTTTATATTGGAAATATTTGCTATTGTCGGTTTCTGGGTACGAATTTTATCTTAAAAAATTTAATCAAGGACTTAATGGCTCTGATGTGCTTAATATGATACTTTTTGTTAAAAACTTTCCCCGTTCTATAAAATATTGTTTGCAATCATTAATATTTTATATCGACCATATTCATACCGATAATAGTAACCCAGCATATAAACAACTAAAATACGATCTTGGCAAACTTATGAGTGTTCTTTTATATACCCAGGTTAACAACTATTCTCAATCTGAATTAAACGAATTTTTAAAAAAAATTAAATCCAATCTCAATGCAATTTCATTAAAATTACAACAATATTATTTTCATTTTCAATAAATATGCATACGTATTCTATAAAACACATTACCAAATATTCCTACCAGAACCCAATAAGTTACACCGCCAATCAAATAAAATTATTTCCTATAGTAGATAATTTTCAACATGTTACACAACATGTTATTAAAATTAGCGAAGACCCATTTATAACCATTGATACCGACTATTTTGGCAATAAAATGGGAACTTTTACTATAAATAAAATTATTAAAGAATTAACCATTGAATCGGAGTTTACAATTACATTAGAACCACATACTATTATACAACCTACGCAACAGATTAAAGACCATTGGTTAGAACTTAAGCTCATTAATAAAAATATCACATTTTTCGATTTTTTAATTCAAGAACCTATGTTCTATTTACCAGAATTAATAACCGACCTCAACGTAACAGATTATCATACTTGGCAACCCCTAGAATTTATACAATATATCAATTCTTATATTTATAATAATTTTAAATACCTAAAAGGAATCACAACCATTGAAACAAAATTAGACGAAATTTGGCGTATTAAAAGTGGTGTTTGTCAAGATTTTGCCTTATTAATGCTTCGTATTTTAAGATATTATAAATTTCCCGCTCGTTACGTTAGTGGCTATATTTGTTCGCAAAACCATATCTATCGTGGCGAAGGCGCCACCCATGCTTGGGTTGAAGTCTATTTACCTTTTATGGGTTGGATTGGTTTAGACCCAACCAATAATTGTCTCATTACTCAAAATCACGTGCGTTTAGCAGTGGGCAGACACTTCGATGATTGTTCGCCAGTTAAGGGTATTTTTCGTGGTAATACCCAACAAGTTTTAGAAGTACAAGTATTTATACAAAATAACCTTGATGCCACACAACCCAGTCTTGAGGTTTTTAATGAACTGAAACCTACTAATTTTCCACTATCTAACTCTTCCAATCTTCAATATCAACAGTAAATCATTCATCTTATTTCAATTATTGTTCCGTCCTAAAATACGATTACATCTTGTTCAAATATTCCTATTCTTACCATTTTCTCCGATTTCCATGTTCAGACTAAAAACTGGGTTTTAAATAAATCTGGGAGCATAAAAACTGAAATTTTTAGCGGACAATAGTAATAAAAATACTCGTTTTAAAAATAACTAAAAAATTATTAAGTCCATCGTTAAAATGTTTAGAATTATTTATTGAAATAGTATCTATTTTTAATAAAATCCGAAATTTATAAATTTGTCGTATTTTTTTACTAATTTTGCCAAAAAATATCTATGTTAGCCCCATTAAGCAACGAAATAGTATTTAAAATGGCTTTT
>JASGCT010000121.1 GCA_030053915.1 Alphaproteobacteria bacterium | reverse complement strand
ATGAGCGTCATTTAGTAGATAAAAAAATACATTTTTACTTTGCTACAGAATCTTACGAAGACGCCGTTATACCCGAAGCTCAAAAATTAGGCATCGGTATTGTTGAACCCGGCTATAATGATATTATCAGTATTTTAAAAGCAGCCTAAATAATGGTAGAGGTAGCGTAAGATATTTCTGTATGGTTAGGAAGATTCATAGTTTTTAATTTGTACATTTTAATTAATATTTTAAAATTCAATTTAAAACGAAATTACAACATATATTTATAAAAAACAAAAAAAACATACAAAATTTAGCTAAATTTTAACTAAAAAAACTGTAATTTTGTAGTTCAATGTTACAAAATATTTTGGTTGGCATGTCAATATAGTTAAATTATGAAACGCTGGGTCTTATTTATAATGTGTTTTGGTTTCATAATGATAGTTAAAGGGCAGTCTAAATATGTTGATTCCATGTCTAAGTCTCTTGTGTATTTCAAAGATAGTTTTTATGTTTTTGGACGCAATATCAAATCTTTAACACTTCAAAATTTTCACGATACCATTGCGCTTCAATTGGCTCGAAAAGATTCTACAATACCCAATTCGTTTTTAGATACAACCTATATTTTTACATGTCCCGATTCTATTAAAGCAGGGTTATATCAACTCATTTTTAGAGATAGCAACGATATGATAGATTCTGTTTTTAGGTTGTTAAGGGTTTATAGAATTTCGCCAGATTCTGTAGCCATTACAGGCTGGGGTTACCCGCTTTCGGGCGCTATTACCATTCCAGATTCGGTTCGAGATGTTGTGGATATCAGTTCTGGCTTTGCTCATACCCTTATTTTAACCACAAAAGGCACTGTTATTGGTATTGGTACTAATAAATACGGCGTTCTGAACATACCAGATACTTTAAAAAATGTGGTTGCTATTTCAACTAAATATTATCATAATTTAGCCTTATTAAGCAACGGCAAGGTTGTAGCTTGGGGTGCGGGGATGGATAGTAGTATTCAACAATTTACGCCGAATTATAGACAATCAAGGGTTCCAGATAGTGTTCGCCACATTATGGGCATTGCCGCTGGGGGTTTTCATTCTTTGGCATTAGACATCAAGGGTAAAATATATGGTTGGGGTGCAGGAGACTCTAATAATTTGAATGATAGTTTATTAAATTATGGTCAATCACAGGCTCCAGATACCAATCTTGGTTTTACTGCCATTACAGCCGGCTTATACCATAGCGTTGCCATTAAAACAGATAGTACTATTAGGGTTTGGGGCACGGGTTTAAATGACAACTTAGTGCATCAAGACTACGGACAACGCCTTAAAATTGATTCTCTTTATAAAAAAGTAGTTGCCATTGATGCGGGCTTTTTTCATACGATGGTGTTACGAAGCGATAGTACCTGTTTAGCTTTTGGCGATTATGGTCTAGGACAAACTAATGTGCCGGGTATTGATACCAATTCAAAAGTGCTACAAATTGCAGCAGGTGGCTTTCTTAGTAGTATTTTAAGAGCTGATAGTACGGTGTATCAATGGGGCTATGGAACAAGGGATATAAAACAATATAATACTTTTTACGGATTTATAGATAACCCTGATTTTGGACAAGCTTTACCTCCAAGTAGTTTAAAAAATAAAACGGTTTTCATTTCCAGTGGTAGTTATTTTAATTTAGCAATGCAAACTCTTAATTTAATAACTACAACCAATATCGGCGGCAGCATTACCCCATCTCAATATATACTACCACATTCAAATATCAGGGTAACCTATACCCCACCCTTGGGCTATTTATTTGATTATTTAGAAATTAACAATATTCGTTTTTACGATTCTCAAAGTACATTTACTTTATATAACATTCTAAAACCTATCCTTTTTAAAGTATATTTTATTCCAGATACCTCTTGTGTCATTTATAATATGAACCAATCTATTTATCATGCAGGTGATACTATTTTAATTAATGGCATTAATCTTAAAACTTTAGAAACCAGAAAAAATATTTACGATACCGAACCAATTTATTTAAATTATCTTAGTAAAACTTCTACTTTAGAGTATGATACCATTTATAAATTTTTAATTCCTAAGTTTTTTCAAAATTTAGTGTATTTGGTTCGAGGTTTAAACGAATATGATACTGCAAATAGACTGTATTTATTTAGGGTGGATAACAAGCCTATTGATAGTTTAGGCATTACGGCCTGGGGTAGAAACTGGGAGGGGCAACTGAATACGCCAGATACTTTAAAAAATGTGGTTCAGATAGAATGCGGATTTTATAATAATATTGCTTTAAAATACGATGGCACTTGTGTTTCATGGTCAAGAAATATTTATTTAGAGACCTTGCAACCACCCAATTTAAATAAAGTTGTATTTATAGTGGCAGGTGGATATCATTATTTAGCCTTACGCAATGATGGTACGATGTATATATGGGGGCTTAATGATAATAGGCAACAGCAAATCCCTATGAGTGCGGTGTATGATAATATACTTATGGCGGCGGCAATTTATAATTCTGAGGTTCAAAAGGCTAATGCCAGTTTTATTGGTTGGGCAGACGATTTTGGCGTGGGTTCTTTAAGCCCACCAATTAATAACCAAATTATTAATTTTAAGGGAGGTGGCTATCATTATTTAGGCTTAAATAAAGATAGTACTTTGACAGGTTGGGGATACAATTACTATGGTCAGGCTAATATTCCAAGTGCTTCTGGTATTACCAAAATAAAAGATTTTGCCGCAGCCGAATTTAATAGTTTGGTTTTAAAACCTGATAGTACAATATATGCCTGGGGTTTTGATGGTTATGGGTTTGTAAGCTATAAACCGAATTTAAATAATGTAGTGAAAATTGCTACCAAAAGTAATCATGGTTTAGCCATTGACAATAAAGAACGTATTTACGCTTGGGGAAATAATAATTTTGGGCAAACCGTTGTTCCTAAGCATCTTTTTGGCGTTTTAGAAGCCAGCGCTGGACGAAACCATACCATTACCCATAACAGGATTTATGTTTATACAGAAATTGATACCAACGGTACTATAACACCACTTACATTTTTAAAATACGGCGATTCTTTTAAAATTACTTATCAGCCTAAGTATAGCTATAAAATTGATAGTGTTTTTATTAATGAATCTAGAACTTATATTCGGGATTCTTTATTGTCTTATACATTCAAAAATTTAAAAAATTATCAGGTTATTGAGGTGAAGACAGCACCAATTTATGATACTATTTTTACTGAAGTTGTCAATGGTACAATTTCGCCTGATACTTTAATACGTTTTGGGAATTCTTTTCGAGTTACTTATTCAACAAATAGTGGATTTGAAATAGATTCCATTTTTATTAATGGCTTATATAATGCAAATGCAACAAATGATTCTTTGTATGCTTATACATTTAACAATGTTACTGATGATAGTTATATTTTAGTAAAATTTAAACGAAAGACTTTTAGGGTTTCAGTTTTAGCCCAATATGGTAATATCAGAGCAGTAAATAATACTACTCCAATTGCCACGGTTTATTTTGATTCTAATTTACAAGTTAAATATACACCTAATACGGGGGTGCTATTAGATTCTATTTTTATTAATGGACGATACGATTCCATGGTTACAAGGGATTCTATCAATTCTT
>JASGCT010000056.1 GCA_030053915.1 Alphaproteobacteria bacterium | reverse complement strand
CATAAACCATTAATTATGTTACGTTTGTTTAAAATTGAAATGCATAAAATTGTTCGTTATATTCCTTTTTGGGTTATGATTGGCTTATATTTTATGTTTTTAGTGTTTTTAAGTTTAGTATTTGAAAGCGCTTCTGAAGGCTTTGTGGAAGGTTTAAATAATGGTCAAAAAGCTGAATTAAATTTATCGTATTTAACAAATTTTCCTGCTATTTGGGTACTTTTTGCCAACCTCGCATTTTTGTTTAAATTTTTAATAGCCATTGTATTGGTTTTAATAGTATGCAACGAATATCAATACGGCACACTAAAACAAAATTTTATTGATGGGCTAAGCCGAACCGAAATCATGGCAGGCAAAGAATTAGTCATTGTTTTTTTATCAATAATTTGCACAATATTAGTTGTTGTTTTAACACTTGTGGTTGGAAATAAAACCCCTGAAGCAGGCATCATGAGTGGCTCTTATACCGTTTTATTGTATTTATTAGCAATGCTTTTTTATTTTAATATTGTTTATTTTTTAAGTACTTTAATTATGCGAACGGGCATTACCATTTTAATTTTAATTATTTATGGTTTTGTTGAAAAAATCATTAATTTAATTTATAAGCCGATAGCCGATTTTTTGCCATATCATACCTTAGATTCCATTATCCCCAATTTAACACCGATATTTAATAATCAAGATGTTGAGTTTAGCATAAAACCGGTAAATATTATTATGGCAATTGTCTATTTAGCTTTAGCAGTTTTGGGTAATTATTGGATTCTTAAAAAACGACATCTAAAATAAGGTTATTAATTCATAAAAATATTATGAGGGGAAATTTTTTGCCTTTTTATTTCTAAAAAATGTATAAATAAAACTATCATACAATAAACTTAAAATTATGAACACATTAAAAAAAACACCTTTCTATAATTTTCATAGTGCGTTACAAGCTAAAATTTCACCTTTTGCAGGCTACGAGATGCCTGTTTACTACAACAGTATTGTTGCCGAGCACAACCATGTACGGCAAGCCGCAGGAGTATTTGATGTTAGCCACATGGGCGAATTTATAATAGAAGGCGCCCAAAGTTTACAACTCCTACAAAAAATTACAATTAATGATGTAAGCGTTTTAATACCAGGTAAAGCCCAGTACAGCTGCTTAATTAACGAACAAGCTGGTGTCATTGACGATTTAATAATTTATTGTTTAGTAGCCTCTGAACGCTATATGTTAGTAGTAAACGCTTCGAATATAATCAAAGATTGGCATTGGATTGAAAAACAAGCTCTTGGTTTCGATGTATCGTTAACTAATATTTCTGAAGAAACCTGTTTACTTGCCGTTCAAGGTCCTAAAGTTACACAATTATTAACACCTTATTTAAATTTTAATCTGGCCGATTTACCTTATTATCATTTTAAAATTGCTAATATTTTAGGCATTAAAGATATTATTATAAGCCACACAGGATATACTGGCGCCGGTGGTGTTGAATTGTATTTTAAAAATGAGGCTGATAATGCTGCGAAGTTATGGAATCTATTAACCAAGGATCTACAAATACCGCCCATCGGTTTAGGTGCCCGCGATTCTTTAAGATTAGAAAAAGGGTATTGCCTTTACGGGCACGAATTAAACGATAACATAACCCCCTTAGAAGCTGGTTTAGGCTGGATTACAAAATTTAACAAAGATTTTATTGGCTCAGATATTTTAAAACAACAAAAACAAGCTGGGGTTACCCAAAAATTAGTGGGGTTATGGATGTTAGATAAATCGATTCCACGGCAAGGTTATCATTTGTTAAACGCCGCAGGTACTGTAATTGGCTCAATTACAAGTGGCACCATGTCGCCCATATTACAAAAAGGGATAGCCTTAGGTTATGTAGATATTGCTTATAGTAAATTAGAAAGTTCTATTTTTGTTAATATTCGCAACCAAGCCATGCCTGCTCAAATAGTAAAGTTACCATTTGTTTAGAGATACAAAATTTATTCAGATGCTATTTCGGCTTTTTTAATATCGGCTTCATGAGCTAATGGGAGTTCTACCCAAATGGTTGTGCCTTTTTTTAAAGCACTTTCTACTTTTATTTTGCCTTTATGAAGATCAATAATCGATTTAACAAAAGTCATACCTAAACCAAACCCTTTTACATCATGTATATCACCAGTATGGGCTCGGTAATATTTCTCAAAAATTTTATGCACGGTTTCACGGCTCATCCCGATTCCTTTATCTTGAATTTTGAACACTATTTTTTGATTTACATTATATGTTTCTATCGTTATTTCTACATGATCTTTGGAATATTTTATAGCATTATCTATTAAATTAGATACCATCATTTCTAAGTTAGATTTGTCGGCAAAAACTAAAAGATTTTTGGCTTTGTTGGTATAGTGTATTTGCCCATTTACAGCTTGAATTTGAATCATAAATTCTTGGTATTGCGATTGAATAATATCTTCAAAATTTAATATTTCAAATTTTGGGTCTAAACTTTTTTTAGATAATTTTCCCGCTTTTAAGATAGTTTCAACCATTTTAGTAAGACGCTTAATTTCGCCTACAATAATTGTTTTATATGCCTCCATTTTTGTTCTTTCGGCTGGCGCAACGGTTTTTAAACTTACAAAATTTACTGCCGCAATATTTAAAGTAGCCAAAGGCGTTTTTAATTCGTGCGTCATATTATTTATAAAATCATTTTTGATAACATTTAGCCTTTCGCTCATTAAAATATTTCTTACAATAACTAATAAAGCAATGGTTATAAAGATAATAAATAACACCATTAAAATTATGTGTTTTTCGGTTTTATAAAACACGAACTTACGGTAGTCTTTAACAATAAATACTAATAAATCATCATAAAATTTATCTTCTACTTCTTCATCATCGTATTTAAAAACCATATTTTTAAAAAGGTTATTATAAGGGTCAATAACAAAAGCCTGCTTTTCAAAAGCTAAATAATGGTCGGATTGTATTAATATTTTGTGATGAATATCTTGAACACAAAACTCGTACCCTAATTTCCCAAATCCTTGCTTTTTTAAAATATCTTTTATGACAATTTTTAGTTTTTCGGTTGTAAACACATCGGCAATATGTACTTTGGGAATTAAGTTCATATTGTCTATATCCTTAAAATATTTAAGGGACGGGTTGGTTTCAAAGGCTAGATTAATATTGATTTCATTCTTTTTTTCTAATTCATTTTCAATGTTTTCAACAATTTCATACATCGAAACATCTAATTTAGAATTAAAATCTTTTAATTCCTCTTCATAAATATTTAAATAAGTATAATAACATACACCAAGAACACTTAAAAATATAATGACTGCTAATGCCGTTATTTTAAATGATTTTGATTTTAACATGGATTTCTTAAATGATGTTTATTGTTTATAACTCACTTTAACATATTTATAAATTCTTTTCCAAAATACGCATGTAATACCTTCGGTAATTTTATTTCGGTTTCTGATTGGTTGTTTTCTAATAATGCCGCAATAATTCTAGGCAATGCTAAAGCACTACCATTTAATGTATGTACTAATTGCATTTTTCCCTGACTATCCTTATAGCGTGTTTTAAGTCTGTTCGATTGAAAGGTTTCAAAATTACTAACGCTACTTACTTCTAACCATCTTTCTTGAGCAAAACTATACACTTCAAAATCGTAAGTAATTGCCGAAGCAAAACTCATATCACCCCCACAAAGTCTTAAAATTCTAAAAGGCAATTCTAATTGCTCTAACATGCCTTTAACATGTAAAACCATGTTGTCTAGCGCCTGCATACTTAAATGGGCTTGTGTAAGTTGTACAATCTCAACCTTTTCAAATTGATGCAATCTGTTCAAGCCTCGTACCTCTTTGCCAAAACTGCCGGCTTCTCGTCTAAAACAATTCGAAAATGCGGTTAATTTAATAGGTAACGTTTGTTCCATTAAGATTTGATTTCGATACATGTTGGTAAGTGGTACTTCGGAGGTTGGGATAAGATATAATTTATCTTCATTAACATAATACATTTGTCCTTCTTTGTCTGGCAATTGTCCTGTAGCATAAGCGCTGTCAGCATTTACTAACAATGGGGGTTGTACTTCAAGATACCCCTTAGACGTATTATAATCAAGAAAAAAACTTACTAAACTTCGTTGCAACTTACTCCCATCGCCCAAAAGAACTGAAAAACCACTCCCACTTAACTTGGCGCCAATTTCAAAATCGCCTAATTGAAATTTTTTTAAAAGATCCCAATGACCTAATAGAGGTTGGGGTGGTTTATTTATTATACTTGATTCAAAAATGATTTCATTGTCTTCTGGGTTTTTACCAAGTTTTACTAAGGGATGCGGGAGGTTGGGAAGAGTAATAAGTACATTTTGAATTTCAGGTTCAAGTGCGTTTAATTTTTGTTCTAAGTCCGAGATATTTTTTTTTGTTTTTGATATAGAATTTTTTAATTCAAGCGCCTGCTCATGGTTGCCTTGACTCATTAAATTACCAACTTGTTTTGATAATGTATTGATGTCTGCTAATAAAGTATCTAGTTCGGTTTGATGCCTTCTTCTTAAATCATCTAAGGCTATAACACCGTAAATACGTTCTAAAGAATCAACCTGTTTTATTGCCAATCTCGAAGCACATTCGGTTGGGTTTTTTCTTAGTTCTGATATTTGTAACATTCCTAATTTTTAGATGCGAAATTACATAAAATTTAGTAGAAAATAGTAAAAAATAAATTTTGGGTATAATTTTAAAATAATATGACGTATATTTGCCAAAACATTAAATTTTATGTCTAATCCTCATAAAACAACTTCAACACTTAATTTAGGACCCACGCATCCTGCTACACATGGGGTGATGCAGAATATTATTGAATTAGATGGCGAAACCATTGTAGATGCCAAACAAACCATTGGTTATATTCATCGTGCATTCGAAAAACTTGCCGAACGCCGCCCTTTTTTTCAAATTACTACCTTAACCGACAGACTGAACTATTGTAGTAGTCCAATAAATAATATGGGCTGGCATATTACTTGCGAACGATTTTTAAAAATTAAGATGCCTAAACGTGTTGATTATTTAAGAGTTATCATCATGGAACTGGCACGTATTTCTGACCATTTAATTTGTAATTCCATTGTTGGCGTTGATGCTGGTGCTTATACGGGATTTTTATACCTTATGCAATATCGCGAACTCATCTATGAAATTTACGAAGAAGTTTGTGGCTCAAGACTGACTACTAATATTGGTAGAATTGGCGGTTTTGAACGTAATTTTACTCCCACAGCATTTACAAAATTAGAAAAATTTTTAAAAGAATATCCTGCCGTTTTAACCGAATTTGAAAATTTATTTACCCGTAACCGTATTTTTATGGATCGCACCCAAAACACAGGGGCTATTTCTGCCGAAAGAGCCATAAATTATGGATTTAGCGGACCAAATTTAAGAGCCACCGGGGTAGATTACGATGTACGCGTTCATAAACCTTATAGTAGTTACGAAGATTTTGATTTTAATATTCCTGTTGGCAAAACAGGCGATAATTACGACCGCTTTTTAGTTAGAAATGCCGAAATGCGCGAAAGTTTAAAAATTATTAACCAAGCCTATCAAAAAATTCAAGGTTTTAAAGGTGCTGAAGCCGAGGTATTTCATGCCGATGTTCCTGAGTATTATTTACCTAAAAAAGAAGATGTTTATACTAAAATGGAGGCTTTAATATGGCATTTTAAAATTATTATGGGTGAAATAAATCTTCCTAAGGGTAGAATTTACAGCGCTGTAGAAGGCGCTAACGGTGAATTAGGATTTTACATGATGAGTGACGGTGGTAGAACGCCATTTAGATTACATTTTAGACGACCTTGCTTTATTTACTATCAAGCCTACCCCGAAATTGTTAAAGGTAGTTTACTTAGCGATGCTATTATTACTATGAGTAGTTTGAATTTGATAGCTGGCGAAATGGATGCGTAATTTTTTACCCTTATTTATCGCAAAATCTAATTTTTTATGTACTTTTGCAACCTTAATTAAAAGGAAATGGAAAATTATTTAAACGACCTTAATGCGCCACAGTTAGAAGCCGTTTTACATAGAGACGGACCCCTGATTATTATTGCCGGTGCTGGTAGTGGTAAAACGAAAGTATTAACAACCCGAATAGCCCATCTTTTAAAAGAAGGCGTAAGCGCTTTTAATATTTTAGCACTAACCTTTACCAACAAAGCCGCTTCCGAAATGAAAGAACGCATAAAAACAATCCTAAATCACTCCGACCCTTTAAATTTATACATTGGCACCTTTCATAGTGTTTTTGCCAGAATTTTACGCGTTGAAGCACCCCAACTTGGATACCCTACAAACTTTACAATTTACGACCCAGAAGATGCTAAATCTTTAATAAAAACAATTATTCAAGGGTATAATTTAGACGATAAATTGTATAAACCCAATCTCATTTTAAACCGAATTTCAGATGCCAAAAATAATTTAATTTCACCTAAAGCCTATAACGAAAATCCCAAATTTCAAGAAGAAGACCGTATGCGAAAAAAACCAGAACTTGGTAAAGTTTATCAAAAATATACTGATGAATGTTTTAAAAATGGAGCTATGGATTTTGACGATCTTTTAGTAAATATGCACACCCTTTTAATCAAATTTCCCGCCGCTTTACATAAATATCAACATAAATTTAAATATATTTTAATTGACGAATATCAAGATACTAATTATTTACAATATTGTGTTATTAAAATGCTTGCCGATGCCAACGAAAATATTTGTGTTGTAGGCGATGATGCCCAAAGTATTTATAGTTTTAGAGGCGCTACTATCGACAATATTCTTAATTTTCATAAAAATTACGACCAAGTTAAAACCATCATTTTAGACCAAAATTACCGAAGCCATCAAAACATCCTTCATGCCGCCAATGCAGTCATTAAAAAGAATAACCTCCAAATGCAAAAAAATCTCTGGACTCATAATCCTATTGGCGAAAAAATTAAATTGATTCAAACGCAGTCCGATTCTGATGAAGGTAAAAAAATTGCCGACATCATTAAAGAACAAAATTTAAGGCATCATATTGATTATAAAGATATGGCTATATTATATCGCACAAATGCCCAAAGTCGCTCATTTGAAGAAGCCCTAAGACGACAAAATATTCCTTATAAAATTTACGGAGGTATCAGTTTTTATCAACGAAAAGAAGTAAAAGATATTTTAGCTTATTTAAGAATACTTACTAACCATGCTGATAACGAGCAACTTAAAAGAATTATTAACACGCCTACCCGAGGCATTGGCAAAACAACAATCGAAAAATGCCTGATTATTTCGGCTGAACAAAATATACCATTTTACGACATTATCAAAACCCCTGAAGCTTATGGATTTAAAAGCGCTACAGCCACAGCTTTAGCCAATTTTTCTACCTTATTGCAATACTTAACAACTTTAATGCCCAAACAAAATGCCTACGAAATAACCGAACAAGTTTGTAAACATAGTTTATTATTAAAAGAATATTTAAGCGACAAAACGGTTGAAGGTATTGCCCGTTACCAAAACGTTCAAGAGCTTTTAAATTCAATAAAAGAATGGACCGAACTGCCGGATAACGAAGACGGTGAATTTATTGATAAATCATTATCAGCTTATTTACAACAAATAGCCTTGCTTACAGATACTGATAAAAATAACGCTGAAGATCTTAACTCCATAAAATTAATGACCGTTCATAGCGCCAAAGGCTTAGAATTTAAAGCTGTTTTTGTGGTTGGTATGGAGGAAGAACTGTTTCCGAGTTCTCAAAATTTGAATGATATTAAAGATTTAGAAGAAGAAAGACGTTTATTTTATGTTGCCATAACAAGAGCTAAAATGAAGTTATGGCTTAGCAACGCCCAACAACGTTATAAATACGGACTTTTATCAATGAACGATCCCAGTAGATTTATTGATGAAATACCAGCAGAGTTAATAGAAAATATGGTTATGAAAAACGACTACAATCCTCAATATTTTTCTAAACCCCAAGATTATGCTAAGTTCGGATTTAAAAATAAGACGCTCAATCACGATTTGAAGCCCAAAGATACCGATAATTATAAACAAAAAGATTTGAATTTTGCAACTAAAGAAAAAATACAAACCCCCAATAATAGCGTATTTGTTAACGAAATTGGTATTTATAAAATAGACCAAAAACTCATGCATCTCAAATTTGGTAATGGTCGTATTTCCCTTCTTGAAGGAGATATCAATAATATTATTGCCCATATTATTTTTGACAACCACCCCAACGAAGTTAAAAGAATTTTTATGAAATATGCTAAAATTCAAATTTTAGAATAAATGTACCCACTTTTAAGACAATTATTATTTCTTTTACCACCAGAAAGTGCTCATGTGTTTAGTATGTTGGCTTGGAACATGTTACACCCATTATTTCCCAACCGAATGTTTGAGCCCACCCCGCAACCTGTTTCTATAGGCAAATTACAGTTTAAAAATCCACTGGGTTTAGCAGCAGGATTTGATAAAAATGCGGCGTATTTAGCACCCTTGTTTAAATTAGGTTTTGGCAGTATCGAAATTGGCACGGTAACGCCTAAACCGCAATTAGGCAATCCTAAACCGCGCCTGCTTCGTTTACCCTCTAACCAAGCCTTAATTAATAGAATGGGCTTTAATAATCAAGGTGTTCTACACGTTCAAAAAAATATTGAAAAATTTAGGAACAAACACGCAAATAACAACTCGATGATAGGTGGTAATATTGGTAAAAATAAAGATACACCGCTGCAAGATGCTGTTAATGATTATCTTATATGTCTAAAAACATTAGCCTCACTAGTCGATTATTTAGTTATTAATGTAAGTTCTCCTAATACACCCGGTCTTAGAGAATTGCAAAAACCAGAATATCTTGAAAATATTTTTTATAAACTTCAAGAAGCCAATATTTACCAAAAACCTTTATTTGTAAAAATAGCGCCAGACCTCAGTTTACACGAGCTTACTAATATAGCCCACAGCGCTTTAAAATATAATTTAACAGGAATTATTGCGTCTAACACAAGCTTAAATAGAGTGCATTTAACAAGTATCAATCAACAAAAAGCAGACCAATTTGGCTTTGGTGGACTTAGTGGTAGCCCCTTATTGTCAAATAATTTAACAATTATTAGGCATTTAAAATCTGTGGCACCAAACCTGCCAATTATCGCCAGTGGTGGCATACAAAATAGCCTGGATTTACAACATTACCGAGAGGCCGGTGCAAAAATATTTCAAATTTGGACAGGATTTATTTATCAAGGACCATTTATATTAAAAAAAATTAGTAACTTCGTACCTAAATAAAATTTATGTCTATATTTATTAGCCTTGTTCAAACAAATATTTTTTGGGAAGACAAGTCCAAAAATTTAAATAACATCGAACATCTTCTTTCAAAAATTCATCATAAAACCGATATTATTTTACTTCCAGAAATGTTTAATTCTGGATTTACCATGAATGTTAAACCACTCGCAGAAAAAATGGATGGACATACCGTTAAATGGTTAACAAGAATGGCAAAGAAGTTCCATTCGCATATTATGGGGAGTTTAATAATTCATGAAAATAATCAATATTTTAATAGAATTGTTTGTGTATCGCCAACGGAAGAGATTGATTTTTACGACAAAAAACATTTATTTGTTGGTACAGGTGAAGACAAAATAATAACCGCAGGTACAGAACGAAAAATTTTTCATTTACATAACTGGCGTATTTTAGTGCAAACTTGTTTCGATTTACGCTTCCCTTTATGGTCGTTTCAACAACAATTAGATTATCCTGAATATGATATTTTAATAAACCTTGCCAATTGGCCAAAAATACGTGCCCATGCTTGGAAAACTTTATTAATGGCAAGAGCCATAGAAAACCAATCCTATGTAATTGGAGTAAACAGAATTGGTCTTGACGGTAAAAACCAAGAACATGGTGGGGGCAGCATGGTTATCAATCCTATCGGCGAACCCATGATAGAAATTTTAGAACTTGAACGTATTGAAACCGTTGAATTTAAACGTTCAGAACTGATGAACTTTAGACAAAAATATCCGTTTTTAATCTCAGGAGAACATTTTGAAATTAAAAATAAATAATTTATGCATGTTGAATTTAAAGAACGAAAATTTTATACTAGCAAATTAAAACCCTTTTTGCCAATAGCCATTTTATCTATTCTTTATTTTTTATTTGAACATTTATTTATGAATAATTTTTCTTTGATTGCATACACGTCATTTTATTTAATTTGTATCGCCTTGATTTTATTCATTACCGATGTATTTAAATCGCATCCTAAATTTATAATAAACAATCAAGGGATGCTTTTTTTGTCATACAAAAAAACAGATATTTTTGTGCCTTGGAGCGATATAGAAAGATTAAAATACACCCAGTTTTTCTTCTATAAAAAACTTCATGTTATTGTTTCAAACCCTCAAGATTATATTAACAAATTTCAAGGGTATCGTAAAACTATTTTATTTAAAAGACTACGGCATTACCACACCCCTATTATTATCAATTTTAGTAACTTAAAAAATAATGCTGAGTATGTTAAAACCATAACCGAAGCCTATTTAAACCACTTTAAACCCCTTGTAAATACCTAAAAACAAAAACCAACTATGAATACAAAAAAAATAATGGCACTCTTTTTTAGTTACGCCTTTCATCCAATAATACTTCCTTTATATTTTTATATTATTTATATAACCCATTTTCCGCAAGACTTTGACATGCTTTCAAGACCAGATTTTATATACGGAAGACTCATTAGTTTAATATTTAATACCGTTTTGTACCCGTTGTTTGCTATGTTTTTACTTTTAAAATTAAAATTTATTAACTCATTGCAAATGGAGTCCCAAAGAGAACGCATTATTCCCATTATTATTATTATGTTTTTTTATTGGTGGATGTTTAAACTCTATCGAGACTTTCCCGAGCATAATAGAATTTTAAAAGCCTTTTTCTTCGGGTGCTTTTTACAAACAATTTGGGCTTTATTAGTTAATAGTTTTACTAAAATAAGTTTGCATAGCATGGGCATTAGTGCCTTTGCCACAAGCTTTATCATCTTGCTTTTAAAACATGGCTTTTTTTTGTGGGTGGGTCTTGTAGTTATTCTATTTTTAATTGTAGCTGTAGTTTTTTCTCGTTGGTATTTAAAAAAACATTCTAAACGTCAACTGATTTTAGGTTTATGTAGTGGCATTGTTTTTCAATGCTTAGCATTTTTAATATTTAGATAACACCCCATGTGGCAACGTGTAACAAACATAATTTTAGGATATAAAAAAACCTTAATTACTATCATTATTGGGATTACCTTTTTTATGGGATTCTTGGTTAAAAATATAGAACTTGACTATGAATTTTTAAAAGCAGTTCCTAAGGATAATGAGGTTTTAGTCTCGTTTCAAAAATTTCAAAAACAATTTCAGTCGGGCACAAGCGCTGAAGTGATGCTGTTAGGGTTAGAAAACCCACCAATTACAGATATGCACTTTAATAATCAAGTTTATAAACTCATTCAAAACTTAAAAAACAATGGTTCTATAGCATCCGTTTTTTGTTATCATCAAGCCTTAGCCCTTCATAAAAACAATGCACAACACACTTTTGAATTATCCCCAATTTTCGATAGTGTTTACAATTCAAACGATGCATTACTTAAAGACCTTGATACATTTTATAATATTCCACTCTACAATCATTTAATATATAACAAAAACAACCAGGCGTGGATCTTTGTTCTTAATTTAAAAAAAGATAGTATTTATCATAAAAATCGCAATCAAATTTTACTTGGTATCCAAAAAATTTATCATGAGTTCGAACAAAATACTCACCAAGTTTTTAAAATAAGCGGCGTGCCTTATATTAGAACAGTTTTAGGAAAACGCATTGTTTTTGAAATGATTCTATTTTTAGCCGTTTCTATTATTTTATCCATTGTTTGTTTATATGTGTTTTTTAGGTCGTGGACTTCGGTGTTCATGAGTTTGTGCGTGGTTATTGCTGGTGTTATTTGGAGTCTTGGATTTATGGTTTTATGCCATTATAAAATAACCATTTTAACCGCCCTTATACCCCCACTTATTGTTGTTATTGGCGTGCCAAATTGTATCTATTTTTTAAATAAATACCACCTCGTTTATTTAAAAACTCATCAAAAAATGGAGGCAATCCGCATTATGATTAGTAAAATGACCATTGTTACATTTACGTGTAACGTAGCGGCAGCTATTGGTTTAGGTGTATTTTCGTTTACGGCAAGTCCTATTTTATACGAGTTTGGTGTTATTTCAGCCTTAACTATTATGTCGTTGTTTGTAATATCTCTATGTATTATCCCACCTTTATTAGTTTATACCCATGTACCTAATTCAAAAGAATTGAAATATTTAGATAATAAATTGGTGAGTAAATTTTTATTAAAAATTGATACCTGGACTTTTAAACACTATAAAACCGTGCTCATGGTATCCTTTATAATAACTTTAATATCGGCGCTTGGTTTTTTTAAATTAAAAGCCAACGGCTTTGTAATAGACGACCTCCCCAAAAAAGATATTATCTATACAGATATAGAATGGTTTAATAAAAACTTAGGAGGCATTTTAACCTTAGATATCGTAATAGACGGGCGAAAACCTAAAGCCATTACGCGTTCAGTTAATTTAGCAAATCAAATTGATGAATTTAATGTAGCTTTAGAAAAATTGGCAATTTTTGGCAAACCGCTTTCTTATATCGATGCCTTAAAATATACGCGCCAAGTGTTTTATAATAACGATACTCTAAGTTATTCTATACCATCTGCCCTTGAACTTTCTTTAATAGCGCCCTATTTAAAAACAATCCATTTTAACGAGCCCCATAGTCAAAAATCAAATAGTGATCTTACTAAAAATCTCATCGACAGTCTTGGTCAATCTACGCGAATTACTGTTCCGATGAAAGACGTAGGCACCAAAGATCTCCCTTTATACTTAGACTCTTTAAAATCTATCGCCAACCTTGTTTTTGATACCTCTAAATTTTCATATTTTTTTACAGGTGGCAGTGTAACATTCTTGGTTGGAAATAAATTTATTATCGATGGCTTATTAGAAAGTATTTTATGGGCTTTAGTACTTATTAGCATCTGTATGTTATTTTTATTCCGCTCCTTTAAAATTTTAGTCTGCTCGTTAATTCCAAATGTCATTCCTTTAATTATTACTGGCGGTATCATGGGCTGGTTTGGTATTTCTATAAAACCCTCCACTGTATTAATTTTTAGCGTGTCATTGGGCATTGTTATTGATATTACTATACGGTTCTTAATAAATTTTCAGCAAGAATGGTCGCATTCTAACCAAGACGTTGAACATGTTGTTCGCTTAACCATTAAACAAACAGGACTTAGCATTATTTACACCTCTGTTGTATTAATGGCTGGTTTTATTATATTTACCATAAGCGAATTTAGTACCATTTATATTTTAGGTTGGCTTACCTCATTAACGCTTTTTATGGGTACTATTACCAATATAATATTATTACCCGTACTCATTAACAAACTTTTAAAACCAAAAAAATCTAAAAATCATGCGTGATAATCAAAATTTTATCGACTATATCCGTTTATTTTGTAAATCGGGGAAGGGGGGTGCTGGTGCAAGACATTTTTTAAGAAATAAACTTACGTCTAAAGGAGGTCCTGATGGTGGTGACGGTGGTAGAGGTGGACATATTATTTTAAAAGGAAACCAACAATTATGGACCTTGCTTCATTTACGATATCATAAGAATATTTTAGCACCTGATGGCGAAGGTGGAAGCAAAAACCAATGCACAGGTAAAGACGGACATGACATTATCATTGAAGTGCCCTTAGGGACCGTGGCAAAAGATGAATTAAGTGGCGAAAAAGATGTAGAAATATTAACGCATGGGCAGGAGTTTATTTGGTTAAAGGGCGGCCGAGGTGGCTTAGGCAATAGTAATTTTGCTACACCAACAAAACAAACACCCGATTATGCCCAACCTGGTGAATCTGGATATGAAGCTCATAAAATTTTAGAACTAAAAATATTGGCAGACCTTGGTATTATTGGGCTACCAAATGCTGGAAAATCTACTTTACTATCTGTAATATCTAATGCTAAGCCTAAAATTGCTAATTATCCTTTTACAACCCTAACCCCACAATTAGGTATGGTGGCTTATAAAAACAATACGTCTTTTAGTGTTGCCGACATTCCTGGGATTATTGAAGGTGCCGCTGAAGGGAAAGGTCTGGGCACCAGATTTTTAAGACATATCGAACGGAATGCGGCATTGATGTTTTTAATTGCGGCAGACAGCCCTAATATCGACCAAGAATTTAAATTGTTAGTAACAGAACTAAAACAATACAATAGCCATTTAATTCAAAAAAATTATCTGGTTGTTATTAGTAAATTTGATCTAGTTAATTTTGACAAAAAAAAATTAAATCTAAAACCCAGTTTTATTAAAAAACATAACCCTATTTTTATTTCTGCCGCCTCAAATTTTGAAATAGAATCTTTAAAAGATAAGATGTTTTTAACAATTCATAAAAATCAAGAATCCATTTAAAAAAGCAACTATATTTTTGCATATCACATAGTTTTATATTTTATAAATTTATATAAAAAATGTAGATTTTTTTTGTTTAATTCAAAATTAATTTAGTAGTTTTGACAAGAATCCACCGTATAACTACTTAAAATTCACAGTATTTATACGTAATTTAGAAACTATTTTTAAAAATGACTTTTTCTTTGAATTTTAGTTTTTATTTTTGCACAAATTATTATGTATGAAAAATATTGACAATTTAAAAATGCCCGAGTTACTCGAAGAGATTGTTCGGATGCGTGCTGAAACTGAAGCCATTCGGAAAGAAACCGAAGCCATTCGCAAAGAAACAGAAGCCATTCGCAAACAGGGCGAAGAGGCTCATAACCAAAGAATAGCTGAAATAGATGCTATTCGCAAAGAAGGCGAAGCCAATAAAATAAAGGGTGAAGCAGAATTACTTGCCCTTAAAAAAGAATCTGAAAAAGCTGATGAAAAGCTGAAATCTACCATGGATAGACTGGGTTTTAATGTGGGTAATGGCGTCGAAAATATGTTCTACCAAAGCATCCTTAGCAACCCTACCCTCAATAATATCCATTTCGACATCGTAAATTCTAATGTCAAACTATACAATGAAAGAGGCGCCACCGCTACCGAAATTGATCTTGTTTTAGTTAACAAAACCAGTGTTGGTCTTGTTGAAACTAAACATCGCTTTAGACCAGAAGATTTAGAAAAATTTTTAAACCATAGCTACCCCATGTTTAAAAAATATGGTGGCAATTTATTGTGTACTCATATTTATCTTTTTATTGCTGCTTCCTCTTACGACAACGATGTTGTTCAGTTAGCTAAAACACAAGGTGTTGGCGTGTTGCATCTTAAAAACAACCTGATTGAAGTGGAAGGTAATCTTAAAATTTATTAACAGAAACTCTGTTGCGGCTAAGCGAACATGTTTGAGATGGGTTAAAAAACTCATTTATTTTCATTCTTAAATTATGTAAAACAAGGCATTTTAGCATCCCAAAATTTTGTCGAAATCAAAATTTTATCCCAAAATCGTTTTTTTTTTTGAAAAATATAATATTTTTTACGTAACTTTGATTTTAATAGACAAAA
>JASGCT010000055.1 GCA_030053915.1 Alphaproteobacteria bacterium | reverse complement strand
CATTTTGAAGCGTCTGAATTGACGTACAATAATCCAAAAATTCAACTGAAAAATGGTTATGAAATTTTAAATATTTATTTTAAAGAGTTATTCCCCTCTAATCCTTATATTTTTGCTTTTGGTGAAGATGTCGGTTATTTAGGTGATGTGAATCAGGGCATGTTAGGATTACAAAATATTTTTGGTTCAAACAGAATTTTTGACACCGGTATTCGAGAACAAAGTATTGTTGGGCAAGCGATGGGAATGGCCTTAAGAGGATTAAGACCTATAGCTGAAATTCAATATTTAGACTATTTAGTATATGCTTTACAAACCTTGTGCGACGATGTCTCTACATTGCATTATAGAACTAATGGCATTCAAATATGCCCTTTAATTATTAGAACCCGAGGGCATCGCTTAGAAGGCATTTGGCATAGTGGTTCGCCTATGGGAATGTTAGTAAACTCTTTACCTGGCATCCGCCTGTGCGTACCGCGCAATATGATTCAGGCAGTAGGTATGTACAATACACTGCTAAAAGGTAACGACCCCGGCATCGTTATTGAATGTCTCAATGGTTACCGCATAAAAGAAAAACTTCCTGACCAAAATTTAATAGATTATTTTATATCCTTAGGCGAACCTGAAGTTTTGATTGAAGGTGATGATATTACAATTGTTTCTTATGGAAGCGTTTTAAGAATTATTGAACGTGCAATTCAGCGCATATCAAAAAGACAAATATCATGCGAACTGATTGATGTTCAAACCTTAAACCCTTTTGATGTGCGTGCTAAAATTTCAAAATCAGTCAAAAAAACCAATCGCTTGCTTATTGTAGATGAAGATGTGCCCAGTGGTATCAGTGCTTATATTTTAAAGCATATCATGGAGGATCAAAATTGTTATAAATATTTAGATGCCAAACCCCGTTGTTTAAGTGGTACGGAACATCGTCCGGCTTATGGGGATGATGGGGACTATTTTTCTAAACCCAACGAAGAATCTATTATGGAAGCAATTATAGAAATAATGGCTGAATAATAAAGCTACCTTTTTTTTATATCTACAAAGATAATAAAAGTAATGTTTGGCGTGGTACTGCAGAAAGCAGACTTTGGGAGTGTAAGGGGCTGTAAACTAAACTGAGTTATGGTTATTAAAAATAGATGCAACCATATTTTAATACCATACAATTATTTTGGAACTATTTTTTAAATTTTACCATTGTGGCTAATTATTATCGGTTCTTTATTTTTTTTCTTTGTTTCAAGAAATTTTTTTGACGAATACATAACTGCTTCTGTAATTTTATCGGCAAGTAGCCTCATGTCTTAGTTAGTGTTGTTCATAATTAAGGGTTTTATAAAGTGAAGGATTTATAATTTTTAGTTTTGTAAAGTTAATTAACTAATATGCTGACTATTATATTTTGGTCTAAATCTTTTTATTCTTTTTTTTTCAATACTTATAGCTAATTTTAAAGGTTTAGGGTTATCAAAAATTATTTCATCAAAAATTTTACCATCTCTTTGATGCTCGTATATTCTTTTATCCAAACGGTATTCTTTGGTAATTCCGTCATAAACTCTATTGCTTTTAAACTTTAAAATATAATTAATTCTATCTGCTTTATTATTTTGAAAATAATTATAAATTATAATTCCTGCTATTCCTACCAAACCCGCACCTATTAAAGTATTTAAAGGTTTATTTTCTCTTTGTTTTGTTAAGTTATTTGCTATAATGCCACCAGCTATTGCACATAAACTTGTTGTTATTATTTTTTCAGGTTTCATAATTTATTTTTTAAAAAGGTAAGTTATCAATATCTAAATTTTTTGTAAAGTTACTTATTTCATCATTTTTTTCATTATTCTTAACAAATTTTTTCAATGCTTTTTTATATATTTCATCTTTTGAGTTTTCATAACCAATTTTAATTAATTTATCAAAATATTCTTCCCCTTTAATTTCTTTAATTTTTGAATATATATCTTGAATTAATTCTGTTTCAAATTTTATCCATTTGTCATTATATTCAAATTCTGTGCGGGCAGCATTTATATCTAAATCTTCGGTGATATCCAATAATATAGCTGTGGGAAAATACCAATTTAAACTTACTTTATTTTGCCTTTTTTTATCTCTAATATCCCAATCATTTCTTTCAAATAATTTATTATCAATTTTTATACCATGTAATGATAAAATTGAATTTGATATAAAAATATTTTTGTCCGCAGAAGTTACTTCAACTTCTTCATTTATGCTTATACTTAGCGTATTATAATTTTGCTTAATCTTGTTAAAATCATAACTTAACTTTGTAGATAAATTATATTCTTTTTCATAAATTGTAATTTCTTTTTCTCTTTCAATTACATTCTCAACTGGTAACTCTTTATTAAAAATAAATGCTAATAAAGCCATACCATTATAATATTTATTTTCTAAAACAATCTCTACAATTTCAATATTTTCAATATCACTCCAATTGTCTAAACTATTTTTAAAATCATTAAATCTAGAATTTAAATTTTTAAAATTTATTGATTCAAAGTTTTTATCTATAAATTCACTTGTAACAATTGATAATTCCATACCTAAGTTTGGAAATAAATTGTTAATATCTTTTTTAAATTTATCTGGGAATAGAAAATTATTCTTCCAAGGGTCTTCTTTTAATTTTAATTTTGTTTTAGTACCAATATCATTATCTAATCCTTTTTTTATAACAAAAATATTATTGATTCCTTCAATTTCTATATTTATAGGTTCAGATTCTTGACGAATACCTAATTGTCTTTTGGTTTGAACAGTTATATAATCTGAAATCATAAAAATTGACAAGATTCCAATGCCAAACCTTGAAGTTGGATTAAAATTAGCATTTGTTTTATTTTTAAAACAATTAAAATCTACCGACTTGTAATAAGATTCGCCAACATTGGAATAATATTTTTTTATAATTTCTTTATCCATACCAATACCATTATCATTCACTTCTAAATATGTTTCGTTATTTTCTTTATAGTACTTTATTTCAATAAGAGGTTTATAAGTTGTATTGCCATCCCTTTCCAATAATGCCTTTCGACATAAACAAGCGTCTCTTGAATTTTGTACAAGTTCTCTTAAACATGCAGTTGGGTCATTATATAATTTTGAACCTAACAAATAAGACATAATTTTATCTTTACTTAATTTAAAGAAAAGGTCAATATACTCGTATTTTTCATGTCCATTATTATCAGTTTCTGGTTCAAAATATTCTCTATTTATTTTATATGGTAAATTTATTTTTATTTTTCTATTAGTAAATTTAATAATATCTTTTAACCTTGATAAAATATCATGAGCATTCTTTAATTCAATATCAATTTTATTACAAAAATCGTAAATAGTTTTTTGGATTGAAGGATGAGAACACTTGGCTTTTATATTAATTTGACCGTTGTTAAAAATTAAATTTTCAATAGCCCTATGTTTATTCCATTCTTCTATAGAATTTTGATGCAAATTTATATCATTGTTACTAAAAATATGTTTAAACAATATATCTGGTGTCCTTTCAGAATCAAAATCTAAAATATCGGCTAACCTAAAAATCATTCCTAATAAAGGCAAACAAACTTCATCATTATTATTTATTGGATAATCCGGTTTAAAATTTTCAAAATCTAATAATACTTGTCCGTCTTTAACATGGTTCAAACATAATTTACAAATAATTTCTGTTAAATTATTATTAGCAATTATTAATTTATCTTTTAGTTTTGTTCTAATAAATTTTACAGACAATTCTGCATGCGATTTTCGAATATAATCACTTATTATAAAATCTCTGATATTCTCTGCATCATTGTTATAGCCTTTTTTTAATGCAATTTTATACTCTTCAATTTTTGATAAATGTTCGTTTTTAAAATCACTAAAATCATTATTTGAATCATCCGTAGAATTATATTCAAATGATTTTTTCAATTTTTCAATTGTTTCATTGTCTAATGCCATTCCTACATCGTGAGTAAATGCTAATATAATAAGAATATATTTTTCAGTAACCGATAATATTTTAATATTCTCTTTTCCTAAAATAATATCCATAATTTGCAATACTTTCAATTGGTGATTTACATCGTGTAAAGTGTATTTTGGCATTGAAGATATAATAGTTTTACTTAACTGTATAGATTGTTCAATACAAGAATCTAAATTTGATATAATTTGACAATTATTATTATTTTTTTCTATAAGTGATTTATACAACAAACTTTCTCTGTAATTATTCATATATTATAATTTTTTTACCCCTCCTTTTCTATTATTAATTTCTTCATACCTACAAATTTATTAAGTTTTTCCTCTAATTCCTTTTTCTTTTTTTCAATGATTTCTATTTGCTCTAAAATATTTTTAAAATTTTCTTTTTGTGGTATATAAATTTCTAAATTTTCAAAATCTTTTGCATATACATGGGGTTGTGCCATACCTTTTCGAATAGAATAAAAAAAATCTTGCTTAGATTTTAAAATATAAAATAAAAGTTTGTTGTTTAAATTTTTACTATTCAGGTTGTTTATAGTTGTACAATCTGATGCAAATATTTCTACATCCCAAAAATTAATAAAGCCAGCATTTGCACCTGATGAACTCACTGTAATTATATTTTTAGGTCTATTGGCAACATTATGAAAATATGCAAAATTAATCCCACCTGCTACAACAGGTATATTTCCTTCATTTGTTTTTTCTTTTGTTATACTAGTTCCTTTTATCATTTCTGCTATTTCATTTAATTTCACTTTTTTACCATTACCCTCTATCCCATTAACCAAATCCTCAATTTCAAATTTACATGCTTCAATTTGTTTTGTTATATTTTCAACCTCTCTATCCACCTTCTCACATTCAGCCACAATCCGCTCCTGCACTGGCTTTGGCGGTATAGGAATTTCTATGTTTTTTAAATATTTAAAATGACGTTCATATTTTTTTTCGTTTTCTATTTCAACAAGTTGTAAATAAAAATAGACAAATTTAGTAATTACAATTTCTTTATTAATTACGATTAATTTAGTACCATCAGCACCAGGGAAAAATGGAAAATCAATATATTTTAATATACATGTGTGATCTCCAAATAAAATAAGTGGTAATTCATTAATAGGGTTTGATTTATTTGTATAGCCACTAATAAATTTATCTGAATCTTGAGATATAATTGGAAATTTTCCAGTTGATAAATATTCAGTTTTTTTAATTTTGATTTGATTAAAATTTATAGGTATTATTAAACTTTCTAATTTCGATCTTTGATAATTTTTGGTCATTTTAATTTGAAAATTTAAAACAATGTTCTTTGGGGCTAAATGAATATTTTTATTAAACTCCACCTTACTAAAATCAAGCATATCAGTCAATTTAAAGTAATTTATAAAGGGCTGTACATCTTGAGGTATAGCAGGTTGTTCATTTAAAAAATTTTGCTGTATATAATAATTTATTTTATTAAGATCATTAAAATCCTTTGGGTTAAACATAGGCGTTTGAATGTTTTGAATACCTTGTAATAGTTCTATAATTACATTATCGTCTTCGTTATCTGTATCCTCGTCTTTTTTTGTGTTTTTATTTTGATTAATATAGCGTATGCCTTCGCTACCCTTACGCCCACGCCATTCGTAACCCAAAAAATCTTTTTGTTTGTTATTATCATTTTCGTAACGCACCACCAATACTGGCATCGGGTTTTCTTGGGCTAAAGCATAATACCATAATTTATCTTTTTCAAGATCTTGCAAATATTCTATAAATTTATTGCGCTCCGTTTCATTTTCTAATAATGTATTAAAGTCCTTAATTTTATTTTTTTTGCAATAATTATTTAGATATTCTTTAAAGATTTCGGTGTCTAAAAGCCGAGGATTGAGTTGCCATTTTAAAAATTTTTTATAATCGTCTAAAGGATAATTTTGCAATTGGCAATAATGTTCAATGATGTGTTCATCATCATAAACATTGGTTTTGTTTTTAGAATTTTTAAACCAGTTTTGTACTCTGCAACGCCAATGTTCAGCAGGTTCGGGCACCTTAGGCTTTTTTATAGCAAATAATATAACAGTGTTGGTGCCTGTTTTACCAAAGGTTCGGCTTTGCAATTCTACAATAGAAACAATATAAAAATACTGCAATAAAATTTCACGGGCTTGGGTGTATAATTTATTTTCTTTAACCAAAATAGAACTTGGCAAAATAATACCCATCACAGCATTGGGTTGCATTAACATTTTTGCTTTTTCAATAAAAAAAGTTTCTATGGCATTATTGGTATCATAACTTTTATTATCAATGGATTGGCATAACTTATATTCACTTAAACTTTGCTCATCTAAGGTTTCTAAAAATCCTTTAACACTATAAGGTGGATTAGCAACCAGTACGCTATAATCATTGGTTTTTACATCGTCAATTTTCTTTAAGGCATCTTTATACAAAATTTTAATATCGTCTTGTTTGTACATAAACGCCGCTACTTTAGCCACCTTAGATAAACGATATTCTTTTTCTATACCCACAATGTTTTTTAAATAATCGCTATATTTATATTTTTTTAATGGTAACATGAAGGGTTTTATTTGATTAGCTAATTCATTTAAAAAATGTCCGGCACCACAAGCAAAATCAATCATTTTAGGGGGTTCTCTTTGTTGTTCAATTATTTTTTTTAGAGGTAAACTGCTAATAATAAATTTAACAATAGGTAGGGGTGTAAAATATTGTCCTTCACTTTGTTTAACGCCTTGGTCTAAAAATCCTTCAAATAAATCACCCAAAAATTGATTTTCGGTTTCGGTTTGTAAGCGATAATCCTGCCACATACGTACTATTTTTAAAAGTACTTCGGCATTTTGATAAAAAAGGTTTTCGTTATGTACGTCTATAAACGAAAAGTCGTTATTTTTAAAATATTTAAGTTCTTTAAAATATTGTAAAATGGCTTCCTGCGTAGCATCTGGGTCATTTTTTACATATCTAAAAGCTTCTTTGATATCTTGCTGATTAATATTGGTAATGGTTTCGTTTAAAAATTTTTGCATTCCATTTTTATAGAGGGTTTGTAACCTATCCATTAAATCGAAAAAATTATCAAAGGCAAAACCTTTCCAATTAAATTGCAAGTTATTAGGATTTTCAGCTTCATCAACAATTTTGCATAAAAATAAATTTACTAGTCTATCAAACGCATTTTCTCGTCCAGACACATTATGTTGTCTTAAAATTGTTGCAAATTGGTTATATTTACCTGTAATATCATTAAAACTTAGTTCATTTAAATCTTGTAAAGTATAATTATTTTTACCAATATTATAGGCTTGAATATCTGCTTCAAATATGCCTTTAGTACTAAAATCGTTTTTGTAGGTGTCTTGCCATACCTTTACTAGTTCTTCGCGGTCTTTGGCATTTTTAAACGTTAAATCAACAAATTGTTTTTTTTGCTTAATTAACTCTTCGTTATCTTGAACTTGAATGATATTATTTTTATACTGTATGTTATTGTTTTCAAAAATAGACGTATATAAACACAAAAACTTAGTAGATTTAATTTGTTGTAAATAACCGAATAATTGTCCGCCATGGTTCAGCATGTTCCGCCACTCTTCATCAAAATTTGGTATATTTTTTTTGCATTCGATTAATAAAAGGGGTTTGTTTTTTTGGTCATTTACTAAAATATCTGCTCGTCCGCCGCTAGCGCCGTGTCCTAATTTCCATTGTGGCTCAATTTCAAGGTGTTCTGGCTTGTAGCCTTTTTCTAATAAACGATGTACGCATTCAAAAACCACAAAGTTTTCATCCGCTTTAAAATTACATGTGGAGCGATTATTTATTTTAAAGCCCCATATTTCAGGGTACATTAATTCTTCTTTATTAAAATCAACTTTTAAAAAAACATCTGGCTGGTTAGCAAATGTTTTCATAAAAATATTTTTTTCATTCTCAACAAATTTCATTGTTGAAAGTATTTCTTTAAAGTTCAATTTATTTATCATAAGGTCAAAGATAGGTCATTTATTGTAAAAAAATGTCAAAATTAGTTCATTTTTAAATAAAAATTGTTACCTATGCTTGATTAATCTAAAACATTTGAAGGCGTCATATTAACCAAAACGCAACCTATTTTAGCCCTTGATGCCCATTTTTTGTATCATAAACAAATAGAATTGTATCATACCTTCAACAAATTTCTATCATTCCCCCTTCACGTCTTTCTACACCCTCGTTTTATCTATTGCCTAATTCGTCCCAAACAATTGATTTTCAACTTGATTTTATACCATTTAGACATTGGAACTACTACTGCTGTTATTTCGGAAAAGCCTGCCATCTTGTTATTTTTATATTGTTCTAAACTTGATTATTGTCTTCTGAATCTTTTTTCTTGCCCTTTTTCAAACCTTTTACCATTTTATCGAAATCAGATTCAATCTTTTGTGTTTTATTGAATTTGTCGTATTCAGCAAAAGCCTTGTTTTCGGCTTGCTTTTTAGATTTTTTACCTAACCCATCCAATATCTTATACTCATTAAACTCTAAAAACTTATTTACACTTAGTGCCAACTGCTCCATTGTAAAAGTGTTTTCACGCTCAATTAAACCCTCTATGTAATCAAAGTAGCCCGTAACTGTTCTTTCTAACTGTTTGATTTGAGTTTCTTGTAAATAGTTCTTAGCTACATTAGTATCTGTTTTTAAGATTCTGCCTCTGGGTGCATTTTTCCAAGTAGTTAAACCCATATTCTCCTTTTTACTATCGGTTTGTAAAAAAATAATTTCTGCTGCTGTTTTTCCTGTAATGGCATAGTGAAACTTATTTTGAACCGTAGCGTAGAATTTTTTTGTAATGGGTGATTGTGGATCGTAATCAATACTACATTCGGCAAAAATATCTGTAATTTGTTGGTAGATTCTGCGTTCGTTGGCACGTATGGAACGTACCCGCTCTAATAACTCTCTAAAATAGTCTTTGCCAAAAACGGTTTTTCCTTGTTTTAGTCTATCATCATCTATGGCAAAGCCCTTGATGATGTATTCTTTTAAGGTCTTGGTAGCCCAAATTCGGAATTGAGTAGCCTTGGTGGAATTTACCCTATAACCTACTGAAATAATGGCATCTAAGTTGTAAAAGTTGGTGTCGTATTTTTTACCATCTGCGGCAGTGTGTGCAAAAATTGCACTAACTGAACTTTTGATTAATTCACCATCTTCAAAAATGTTTTTTAAATGCTTGGTAACCACTGTTCTGTCAACACCAAACAGTTCAGCTATTTTTTGCTGTGTAAGCCAAATGGTGTCATTTTGAATGTAAATTTCTATTTTAACCTCACCACTTGGTGCGGTGTATAAAATGAAATTGTTAAGCTCGTTACTTGGGTCTATATTTTTGATATTGCTCATATTTAATACGTTTTAAATGTATGCTTAGTGGTATTTCGGAAATTCCGAACAACCACTTTGTGCTTATAATTTATTAATAGATCGCTACTCATACGCTTATTGTTTTAATGCTTCTTGGGGTATTCTTACTTTACCCGTTAATAGGTTTTGCATTAGGGATTTTTTAATTTATCTAACAGATTGTTTTTCTTCCCAAGGGTGGTTGTCTGAAAGTCTCTTATAAAAAAGTAAGGTCAAAATATATGATTTATTATCTTTTACTTTACCGTAGAGCATGTTTGCCATACCCCATAAAAAATTGCCTAATTGTTTTTTTGTTGTCATATTATTTTGCTCGCTTTAATTTGTTTAATGCCTCTTTAAGGGCTTCAATGAGAAGAGGATAATCTTTATTCTCTTCAATTAATTTTTCACTAAGAATATCAAATTGTAAACCTTGATAGTCTAAGTTAAATAGCTTTGCTACCACTGGGGTCATTTCGATGTTCCCTTTTAGGTCGCCTTTTTCTATTTTACTTAAAGTAGATTGGTAAAGGTCTAAGCTGGCTGCAACCTTCCGCATGGGGAGATTGTTAGCATCTCTGTACTCTTTAATAATTGAACCTAATTTTTTATTCCAATTGTCTGACATCATATTTTGGACAGTTTTGGCAAAAATACAAAATAATTTTAAGATTAGACTACTTTTCGATAAAATCTTGTCTGTGGCTTTTCTAAAAGCATTGGTACACAATTGTTTATAAAATCACTCGTCAACAAGGTTATTCCTGATAGGTTACTTCCCAGCAGAGCCTATTTTCAACATACATGATTTTACAAAAATAAATCAATTTTATCTTATACCATTTCGATTTATAAAGTAGGTTATTATTTTTTCTAAAACATAGAATTCAAAATATTGATACTCCAACATCATTGACTATTATATAACTGAAATTGGTATTACTTGAAAAACAAGGAAACGGTCGTAATGTTAGTTACACCATAAAATAATATCTTCAACAACTTTCTATCTTTTTCTTTTCACTTCTTTCTGCTCCCTTGTATTCACCACCGTCTTAATCGTTAAAAACAATTGATTTTCAATTTAATATTATTAAAATTTGGCTTGCCAATTTTTTTACACAATCTCGAATTTACTTCACACAATTGCGTAACAAAATGTAATTGGTTGTAAAACTTACATCACCTGTTATTTAAAAACTGCAACAAAAAAACGCTCTCGCTTATTCTTTTACTTTTTGGGCGCCAATTTTTGATAAATCTTTTTCAACCCTTACAAAACTAGAGTCTTGTAAAATTTTAGAAACCTCTAAATAGGGTCCTGTAACAATACTATCACCAAGGGTTAATCCACTTAAAATTTCAATATTGTTAATATCTTGAATGCCAGTTTTTACGGCAACTTTTTTAAGATAATTACCTTTAGGAACAACAAAAACAACTTCTTCTAAATTAGATCCGGTAATTAAATTAGTATTGCCTTTACTTTCTCGTGTGGTAACAGCGCTTAAAGGAACAGCAATTACATTATTTTTAATTTGAGTTTGAATATCAACATCTACAGTCATGTTAGGACGAAATGGGAATCGTTTGCCTTTGCCAATTAAATCGGCATAATCGCTATGAATCAGTCTCGCATGTACTTTATAATTCGTTACATCGGTGGCTGCTGCACTTTCAGTGCTTGATGCAGTATTGGGGTTAGCAATTTTATGGACTAAGCCTTTAAATTTTCTATTGGGGAAAGCATCAATTTGAATTAAAGCCGTATCTCCAATTTTTACTTTTACAATATCATTTTCTCCAACATCTACGCGAACTTCAATATTATTTAATTCGGCAATGCGCATCATTTCAGTACCAGTAAATTGTGCGGTTCCTACAACACGTTCCCCTTTTTTAACATTTAAAAGTGACACCACGCCATTCATAGGGCAAAGTAGGGTAGTTCGTGATAAGTCTTTATTAGCACGCGTTAGCTGGGCTTCAATACCTACCAAATTAGCTTGACTACTTGAAATAGTTTGTAGTGCAGAATTGTAATTGGATTGTGCTACATCATAGGCTTGTTTAGCGTTATCTAACTCAGCTCTTGATATGACCTTTTCATCGAATAATTTTTTTTGACGCTCATAAATATTTTTTGAATTGGTTAAGGTGGCTTCAAAACCTTTTAAAGATGCTTGGTCATTAGACACTTGGGCACGTCCTGCTGAAACAGCTGCTAATACTTGGTCGCGTTGACTTTTATAGATATCTGGAAAAATTCTCGCTAGAACCATACCTGCTCTTACGCTATCGCCTTCTTCAACCATTAAATCAATAATTTCACCAGATACGTCTGGGCTTACTTTTACTTCAATTTCAGGGAATAATTTTCCACTGGCATTTACAGTTTCAATGATGGTTTTAAGCTCTACACGTTCCGTGGTAACAAGAATACCTTCTTTTTTGTTATTTTTTTTAATGATTACTATAACAATTATTAAAATAACGATTAATATCCCGATAATCCATTTAAGTTTTTTATTCATATATACAATTTATTTATTGATTTAAAATTTGATACCCAGTCCTTTATAAAGTTCTAACAATTTAATTCTGAAAATATATTCAAAACGAGCTGTTAGATTTTGAATATTTGCACGTAAATAATTGTTTTGCAATTGAATAAGTTCAAAAACGCCTAACAGTCCAACTTCATAGCGTTTACTAGCAAAGTCATAAGCTTTTTGCGATGAAACAACTAATTTTTTACTTGCTTCATATTTTTCTAAGGCATTGACTGCATTAATATAGGCATTATAAATATTAACATGCAAGGTTTGATTGGTTAATTCAAAGTTATTTTGTGCATTTTCTAAATTTATTTTGGCGGCATTATAAGCACGTTTCGCTTGATAATTATTAAAAATAGGAATGGATGCACTTAAACTAATATTTTGACCAAAGTTATTTTCAATCTGTTTAAAATAGGGGATAGCAGTACCAACTGGAAGCCCATTAACAAGCGTATAATTTTGAGCTGTGGATGAAAAAGCCGACCCTAAACCAATGGATGAATTGATAGAGGGGTAAAAAGATTGTCTATTTAATTTTATATTTCTTTTAGCAGCTTCAATACGATATTGAAACGCTTTTTGTTCGGGGAGGTTGGCAAGTGCTAAGGCATAAACAGTTTCAGGTTGTAAATCGCCTAAGGGTTCTAACTGTATTAAATCTAAAGGAGGAATGACTAATTCTAATGGGGCGCTTAATTGCAAATTTAAGGCGGCTTTTATACTTAATAAGGCTTGTTCGTAGGTAAATTTAACAGCAATTAAATTAGCGGTATCATTAGCAAGTTGGGCTTGAAGTTCTAATAAATTTAGTTCTGGTAAAACGCCGGCTTCAACACGTTTAGCTGTAACATCAATTTGTTGTTGCGTTTGACTAATTTGTACCTGAGCAATTTTGATATTTTCAAAATTACTGATTGCTTGTAAATAATAGGCAGCAATTAAAGTAGCTAAATCGTTTTTAACTTTATTAATATCTTCCAAAGCTGCTTTTAAATTAAAGGTTGAAATTGCAATATTATGTTTTAAGGCAAGATTATTAAATATGGGGATATTTACACCAACACCAAAGGTTTGAAAATGACTGGATTGATTTTCGTTGATACCGGTAATAGCGTCTTGAGAGAGCCCGAATCTTAATCCGCCTTGAACCGAAGCGTTGGCTGAAGGCAATTGTCCTTTTTTGGCTTGGTCGTTATTAACTTTAGCTAATTTAGCTAAAATTTCAGAATTTTTTAAAGTAAGGTTATTTTTGTAAGCATAATCTAATAAATCTATTAATGTCCACTTCTTTGGTAATGTAGAAGTACGAACCGAGTCATTTTGGGCTAAACCAATATTTAGAATAGCTAAGAATACACAAGTATAAATTATTTTCATAGTGCAAAGATAGTTAAAATTTTATTAATATTTTAATTGATTTTAGATAAATGGAAATTTTAGAATTTTAGCGGTTAATTATGCGATACAATAAATTTTAAGATGTATTATAAGGTAAATATTAATAGCTATATTTTAATACAACAGGCTTAAGGTTATTTCGTAAGAAAATAAATAGGGGTTGTGGTGATGATGAGATTTGTTTGATATCATTAATCTGCCCTATGATATGCAAGCCCGATTCTTTTTCAGACACGACATTTGTTAAAAGTCCGTTTTGATTCAAAACGAAGCCCCCGTAACTACCATCTAAACGTCCAAATTGAGGAACAAAATATAATTGATTCCCAGCGCTTAATAAATCTAACAAGCCATCTCCGTTAAAGTCTTGAATTACAAAGGCATTGAGCGATGAAAACTGAATGTCTGGGGGGAGTTTTTCAATTTTAAAATCATAATGACCTTGATTATAGGCTACGATGGATGCGCCATAATTAAAATATAATTTTTCTGTTTGAGCCAATTGGTTAGGATTAAATAGTTCTTGCATTGTTTTACGTGCAAAGGATTCAAATTTTAAATTTTGTTTTTTTAAACTTGGAAGCTGTTGGTCAAGGTCGCGTTTTAATAAAACAGTATAATCATTGCCTTCTATTTGTTTCGTAATAATTTTATCTATTGTGCCGTTTTCATCAAAATCTTTTAACCAAAGTATCACAGGGCTATGATTAGTAGGTCTCAAATAAAAATTTTCACCAATATTACCTATAATCAAATCGAGATGCCCATCGTTATTCATGTCAGCAATTTCAAGGTGTTGCCACCACCCAGAACAAGAGTCTAAATTGGTTTTAACTTTATTAAATACATGCTTATCAAATTCAAAAAAATGAGGCTGCATCCATTCGCCTACAATAACAAGTTGTTTTTTATTATTAAATATGTTACCAAATTGGGCTGAAGTGATCATGCCAATGTTTTGAAGTGCTAAACCTTCCTGCGAACTTACATCTTTAAAAACGCCGTGCCCATTATTATTTAATAAAAGATTGGTTGGTTTTTGTCCATAAATTAAAGGAACGCTGCGACTACCAATAAAAAGGTCTAAATCGCCATCGTTATCGTAATCAAAAGCCAAGCAAGTGCTGATATTATTGGTGTTTTGTGGCAGTGCATCTATTTGTTCTAAAAATTGTCCTTTACCATTGTTTAAAAATAACTTGATAGAATAATAGCCTTCTTGAGGGGCACGATGATTACCGCCGCATCCTATAAATAGGTCTGCAAACCCATCCCCATTAGCATCAAAAAAAGTTACTGTGGTTTCTTCTAAATGCTTGTCATTGGCAAAACAAGGCTGTACCATTTTTTTAAAAGTAGTATTCTTTTGTTGTAAATATAAGCCTCCGTTGGTTTTATTAGTGTTGGTTATATAAATATCTAATAATCCATCACGATTGACATCAGCCACAGCAGATTTAGGGGATTCTTTAGACAGCATTTTGGGGATTCCACGTTCAATATAAAAATCAATATGATCGTTCTCATGCATAACCGGAAAATTGTTTTCAATTTCAGTAAAGTGTGGTTTTGATAATTGGGGTGCTGCTATGATTTTATACGAAGATTCGGTTTGATAAGAAAATTGATAAACAGAATCTGCTTTAATAGATTTATAGACAGATTTTTGTAAATTAGGCCATTCGATAATAACAGAATCAATTTTTTTACTAGTACCAATACCTGTAACGACTCCATAATCTACACTTGACTGAAACCCTCTCGTTGGAAACTGTTCTCTAAAATAAATATGATTATCTTGAAATATCTTTATTTTAGCACCTATAGCAAATTTATTCTTGGGATTAAAATGTAAATAACATTTAAAAAAATGGTTGTTGGAATTTTTTTCGGCGTTGTTTTTAAAGACAAAAGCTTTAGCATTTAGGTTATTTACAATGAGATCTAAATCACCATCGTTGTCAAGGTCGGCATAAGCCGCACCGTTTGAAAAACTAGGAAGTTGCATGCCCCAATTTGTAGCAACGTCTTTAAACGTAAAATCACCTTGATTATGGTACATTTTATTAATAATCGGTGTTATGGGCATTTTTTCAATTATTTTTTTAACATCATCTTTAACACCACTTGTTACCATTTGTTTTATGATATCATTTGATAAAAAATCTAAGAAGTCTTGGTTGGTAAGGTCGTGTTTAATGCCATTGCAAACATAAATATCGTTATACCCATCATTATCTGCATCAAACATTAATGCTCCCCAGCTCCAATCAGAGGCTTCTATACCAGCATATTGCGAAATTTCTTTAAAATTATTATTGCCAGTATTTAATTGCAACGTATTTTGCATAAATTGATGATAAAAACCTTGGTCTAATTTAAGTTTATAAACATCATAATTATCAAATGCGGTTGTTGTTTTAAGGCGATAATTTTCAAGGGGTAA
>JASGCT010000054.1 GCA_030053915.1 Alphaproteobacteria bacterium | reverse complement strand
AAATTTATAATAATTCCAGTAATAAAAATAGATTTTAAAATTAAATTTAAGTTTACATGTGTTTTTAAAATTTTGTAAAAAATAACAAAGCCTAAAATAAATATAATCAATTGAATATAGTATTCTATGGCTATTAAAGAGAGGAGGATACCAGTTGGATACATTTTAAAATCTTCCCAATTTGTTGGGATTTTAAAATAATTGACAAAATACAATTGATACTCTTGTGGCGAATATCCTTTAAAATAAAAAATCACAATACCTATTTTAAATAGAGCATACATTATAAAATAGACTGAAATAAATCCGTACAAGATTTTGGTGTTTTTTGTCAAATTTTTCATGATTAATAAAAATTTCGATTATTTTTATTTTTATTCCATAAAACAACCATAATATAACCACCTAAACCGCCGCCTAAATGTGCCCAGTGTGCAACATTATCGTCTGGGGAATTAATAAGTCCGGCTACTAATTCATAAGCAAAATATAAAATACCCAACCATTTGGCTTTAACTGGTATAAAAAAATAGAGATAAATGTAAGAGTTTGGAAAGTAATAAATAAAGGCGGCAATGATGCCTGCGATAGCGCCACTGGCACCTAAGGTAGCACTATTATTTAATACATAATATCCCTGATTTATTAAACTATGATCGTAAATAGTAAGATAAATTAAATGAACAATTGCCGAACAAAAACCACATAAAAAATAAAATAATAAAAACCGTTTATCGCCCCAAATATTTTCAATCATACTTCCAAACATCCATAATGTGAGCATATTAAAAAGCAAATGGGTAAAACTACCATGCATAAACATGTGTGTAACAATTTGCCACCAATGAAAATAGGGGGTATCCCAACTATGTAGGGCAAAAAGTTCGTTTAAATTAATATCAAATCGGGCTGGAGTAAAGGTATTTTGCGCTATAAAAACAAGGGTGTTAATAATTATTAAATTTTTAATAATTGTGGGTAGGATCTTAAAAGAATTTAAACGAATTTGACTCATAATAAATTTTTTAGTGTTAAAAATGCCATATTTTCAAGGTGTTTGGTTTGTGGAAACATATCTAAGGGTTGAAGTTCTATAATGTTGTAGTGGTTACATAAAATGTTTAAATCGCGGACTTGGGTGGCTGGATTACAACTGATATAAATAACATATTCTACCTTAGAGTTTATGATAAAATCGATGAGATTATTTTCTAAGCCATTTCTGGGAGGATCAACAATAATTAAATTAGGAAGCCCGTTGGTTTTCATAAACTCTGGCGTGCAAAGTTTTACAACATTACCACACATAAAACTGCAATTATCTATGCAATTAAGAGCCATATTATGTTGCGCATCTTTAATAGCATCTGGTTCAATTTCAATACCAATCACTTTCTTAACTAAAGAGGCTATATATAAACCAATGCTACCCGTACCACAATATAAATCATAGACAATATGGGGACGTGTCGTTTCAATTTTTGCTTTTACCCATTGTAGCATGAATTGGGCTTGATAGGGGTTGGTTTGAAAAAACGATTTTGGACTAATGGCATATTTTATATTTGTGATGGATTGGATAATATAATCGCTGCCCCAAATTTTTTGAGGTTCAATTTGAAATAGGCTGTCATTAAATTTAGAGTTTACACTTTTAAAAATGGCAATAATCTCTTTAAAATTTTCTTGAAGTTGGTTAGCAAGTTGGGATAACATAGGTTCATCGTCATAATTAACAACCATATTTACCATCCATTCGTTTTGGGTATTATTTTTAATAACTAAATTTCTAAACCAACCTAAATGGGTTTTGGCTTGGTAAAAGCTTAATTGATTTTCATGCAAAAAATTAACTACGAATAACCTTATTTTATTAGAGAGTTCATTTTGTAGATGACAGGTATCAACATGTATCACCTTTTCAAAGAACCCTTTTTTATGAAATCCGGCAACACCCAGTTTCAAGGAGTTTTTTTGTTGGTGATAAAGATGAGACGGGAGATATTCATCTGAAGAAAAGCTGTATTCTACTTTATTGCGATAATAAAATGTTTGCTCAGCTTTAAGTATCGGGTTAAATTTAGGAAATTCAAATTTACCTAAATGTTTAAATTGTGCTTCTATGAGCGCTTGTTTAGATTCAATTTGGGTTGTATAGTTAAGCATTTGCCATTGACAGCCACCACAAACACCAAAATGCGTGCAACGTGGGGGAACTCTTAAGTTAGATGGGGTAATGAGGTTATTGATAACGCCTAAAGCAAAGTCTTTTTTGGATTTTACAATTCTAACATCAACCCAATCGCCTGTTACAGCGCCTTCAACAAAAATTATTTTTCCATTGAATTTTGCTAAACCATTGCCTTCTGGGGTGAGGTTTTCAATATAAATATTGTTAAGAATTGGGGTCGTTTTTGGCAACGCTTTATTACTTAAAGTTAAAGAAAATTAAAAAATTAAATTTAATTTTAATCGATGTGATTGTCAACCAATCTAAATCCTTCACCGTGAATATTAACAATTTCTATTTTTGGGTCATCTTTAAGAGTTTTTCTTAATTTAGCAATATAAACATCCATACTTCTACCATTAAAATACGTATCGCCACCCCAAATTTTCTTTAGAGCTTTTTCACGGGGAACTAAATCGTTGAAATTTTCTATAAGTAATTTTAAAAGTTCATTTTCTTTAGGTGTTAAGGTAACTTTTTGGTTGGGATTTTCTAAAATTCTAAGTTTTGAATTGAAGCTAAAATTACCAATTGTAAAATTATAATTATTATTATCTGGTTTGTCGTCATCAATTCTTCTAAGTTTGGCATTAATTTTTAATAAAAGTTCTTCAGGATCGAACGGTTTGGTGATATATTCATCGGCACCTAATAAATAGCCTTTTCGTTTATCGGCTAATTGGGATTTTGCAGTTAAAAATAGTAAAAGAACTTCGGCATCTTGTTCACGAATCATTTCGGCTAAAGTAAACCCATCTAAATTAGGCATCATAATATCTAACAAACAAATATCAAAGGTGTTTTTTTGAAACGCTGCCCAGCCTAAACGACCATCACCTTCCAATACAACATCAAATCCTTGATTTTCTAAATAATCTTTAACCATCATGCCTAAAGAAGGGTCGTCTTCGCATAACAAAATTTTATACTTTTTAGTGTTCATAATTGATAGGTTTTACTTTTTAATAATCACAAAGGTACAAAAAAAAACAAAATATTATGATTTTTTTAAAAAAAAATTAACAATTGGCAAAATTTATCTATAAAAGGACAATTTTTTTACAATTTAATTAAAATTATAAATAGATTAAAATAGGGTATTCAAAATACATTATTGCGTGTATGATGATGCAATTTATTGGGTAAATTAATTTTCAATATGTTGAATATGAAGTTGTTATAATTAATTTTATTTTTATATTTTAAAATAATTTATAACTTATTAATTTTATAAAATTCTTCAAAGAATATTTCGTGTTAAAAAAATATATATTTTAAATTCAAAAATTTAATTTTTTTATGTAATTTTGTGGCTTAAAAGTTTTAAAATGCTTAATTATAACAAAATTAACATCATTATTGGTTGGATTGTTTTTTTAATATCCAGTGCAGTATTTGTATTGACGGCTGAGGCTACAGGAAGTTTTTGGGATTGTGGTGAATTTATTAGTTGTGCTTATAAATTACAGCTTCCACATCCGCCGGGTGCCCCAATGTTTTCGATTCTTGGACGGGTTTTCATTTTAATATTTGGCAATTCGCCAGATACTGCTGGATATGCCATTAATGTTATGAACGCCTTGGCTAGTAGTTTTACAATTCTGTTTCTTTTTTGGAGTACTACATATTTTGCAAAACGCATTGCATTGAAATATAACCCAGACCTTAATTTAAGTCAAATTATACTAATTATGGGCGCCGGTATTGTTGCTGGTTTATCTTATACTTTTTGCGATAGTTTTTGGTATAGTGCTGTAGAAGGCGAGGTATATGCAATGAGTTCTTTAATTATTGCTTTTGTTTTTTGGGTCATGTTAAAATGGGAAGCTGTTGCTAACGAGCCACATGGCGATAGGTGGATTGTGTTGCTTTTTTTTGTAATTGGTATATCGATTGGCATTCACTTAATAAATCTGCTTGCTTTACCAGCCTTGACACTTATTTATTATTTTAAAAAATTTAAACCAACATTAAAAGGGACTATTATTGCCTTTTTGATTGGTTGTGTTATTTTGGGATTTGTGCAAATTACCTTTATTCAAAAAACCATTGTTTTAGCTGGAAATTTTGATTTATTATTTGTCAATTCCTTTGGGTTACCATTTTTTAGCGGTTTTGTTACCTTTTTTATTATATTAATTGCAGTGCTAATCTATGTTTTTCGTTGGGCAAATAAAAAAAGTAAATACTATGTTAAATTAGGAATTATATGTTTAGCATTTATGTTAGTTGGTTATTCAAGTTATTTTACAACATTAATTCGTTCTAGTGCCGACACACCCATTGATATGTTTAACGTTGATAATCCCATTACATTAGTTGGCTATTTAAGTCGTGAACAATATGGTGAAAGTCCTTTAGTTTATGGTAACGATTTTACCGACCAGCCTCAGCAAATTGAAAAAGGAGATGAATATTCAAAAGATGATAAAGAATATACAATTACTGGTAAAAAATATGGTTATGATTGGAGTTCTGGTTCTTCAGCCCATTTATTTCCAAGGATGTACGATTTTAATAATGATCGGAATCAAGAAGCCACTTATCGTAATTTTAGTGGCATGGGAGATGCCGAATCGCCCACAATGCTAAACAATATTAAGTACTTTATTAATTACCAATGTGGTTGGATGTGGTTTAGGTATTTTATGTGGAGTTTTTCTGGTAAGCAAAACGACTTACAAGGCTTTGGTAATGTACGAGATGGCAATTGGATTTCTGGAATTTCGGTTATTGACAATGCGCGTTTAGGTGATCAATCGTTTTTACCCGATTCTATAAGTAAAAATAATGGTGCGCATAATACCATGTATTTATTACCATTTATTTTAGGAATTTTAGGTATGATTTTTCATTATCGTAGATTTAAAACAGATTTTGTAATAAACTTAGTGATGTTTTTCTTTTTTGGTATTGGTATTGTGTTGTATCTTAATCAATCTGGACTTACTCCACGTGAACGTGATTATATATATGTTGGTGCAAGTTATTTTTTTGCTCTTTGGATAGGTATTGGCATTATGCAATTGGTTGAATTTTTTAAAAAAGGGATTCCTGCAACCCCAGCTGTTTCAATAGCAGTAGTTGTTGGCGTTGGCGTTTGTATTTTAATGGGAGTACAGGAATGGAACGACCACGACCGCAGTAAAAAAACCTTACCTTTAGATATGGCCAAAGCGTATTTAGCAAGTTGTCCACCGAATGCTTTATTAATGACTTATGGCGATAATGATACCTATCCCCTTTGGTATGCTCAAGAGGTTGAAGGTATAAGAACAGATGTAAGAGTGGTAGTGAATAGTTTATTTAGTACAGATTGGTACACCAATGAATTACGTTATAAAATCAATAAAAGCGGTCCTTTTGATTTGATTTTTTCTAAGGAGCAATTTTTAGGAAATCGGCGTCAAATTATTTTGTATAACGAAAATGCACCTGGCTATAACAAAAATACATATTATGATTTAGATTCAGTGATTAGAAATTTCATGGCTATTGATGCACTTTCTGAAGTTACTTTAGGCAATGGAGAACAAGGGTATAGTTTTCCAACAAGAAAATTCAAATTGAAAGTCAATCGCGAGAATGCTATTAAATCTGGAGTCATTGCCGAAAACGAAAACTCTGAAAACGAAATTTTTATCGATTTTGACGCTTCTAAAACATATATGGTAAAAGATGATGCGGCTTTATATGCTCTCATAGCATCTAATAATTGGAAACGTCCAATCTGTTTTAGTTCAACTCAAGAGTTAGACCGCTCGGGCTTAGCTTCGCATGTACGTCAACGAGGTTTAGTTTATACTTTAGTACCTCAAACCAATGCTGAGTTTGATATGAATGCATCTTATAATTTGTTTACCAAAGAGTTTAAATTTAGAAATAGTATTAATAAAAACGTGTATTATGATGAAGAAAATAGACGTCATTTAATTAACTTGAGAATGGTTGCAGCCCGTTTTGGTACGTTTTTGGTGAGTAGCGGTAGAGCCGAAGAAGCCAAAAAATTATTAACTCGTGTGGATTCTATAACAGATTTTAAATATTTTCCTTATGGGATGACATCGAATAGAGGGAATCAGCATGATTATATTAGTTTACTTTTTTTACAAGCGTGTTATCAAGCCAATGTAGATAGTGTTCTCATTAACAAAGTTAAAAGTTCTTTACAAACCGATTTAACGCAACAATTGAAGTATTATCGAAGTTTAGGTGATGTAAAAGACGAGAATGGGTTTATGCAAGAGATTCAAAAAGCGTCTCAGAATCAAGCAGCAAATATAAGTGAACGTCAGCAATCATTTATTCAAGATGCGTTGTATTCATTTCAAATGATCGAACAAATTAAACAGATGGAACAGGAATTTAAACGTACGTCCACACCTCAAACAATCACCTTTCCTTCACCACAAACTAAATAAAAGCGTTTCTTATATTAGTTTTTTATGATTCAAAGTTCCCAGTATAAAAAAATTAATAATAGTGTAGGTTGGGTTGTTGGTTTGATGGCGATGCTGGTTTATTTTTTAACCCTTGAACCTAAGGGCAGTTTTTTTGATTGTGGCGAGTTTTTAAGTTGTGGCTATAAATTACAAGTTACGCATCCTCCAGGCTATCCAATGTTTGTGTTATTAGCACGAATATTTGCTATTTTTGGAGGCAATAATCCTCAACAAGCGGCATGGCATATTAACAGTATGAGTGCTGTAGTTAGCGGTTTAACTATTATGTTTTTATTTTGGACAATTTCTAGAATATCGTTTAAAATTGTTTTTGCCCAGAATAAAGCAACTCAAGTTGATATGTGGCTTGTAATAAAAGTAATGATAGCAAGCGGGGTAGGGGCTTTAGGTTTTGCATTTACAGATACATTTTGGTTTAGTGCAGTAGAAGCCGAGGTGTATGCACTAAGTTTATTTTTTACGGCGATGGTTTTTTGGGCGGTGTTAAAATGGGAAGATGGAACGGATTCGCCTGTAAACGATCGTTGGATTATTTTTATATTTTATCTTGTAGGAATAGCCATCGGCGTACATTTAATGAATTTATTAGTAATACCTACGCTTGTTTTAGTGTATTATTACAAAAAATATACGTATTCTTTCAAATCATTTTTATGTGCCATTGGTATTGGTGGATTGTTAACTTTTGCCATTCAAATTATTTTTATTCAATATACAGTATGGTGGGCAGGTTATACAGATTTGTTTTTTGTGAACGAATTGAATTTACCTTTTTTCAGTGGTTTTACCTTTTTTTATTTATGTCTTTTAGCTTTTTTATTTTATTTAAATAAACTATCAATTCGTAAAAAATACCGTCTTTTACAAATTTCTGTTTGGTCGATGATATTTATGCTTATAGGTTATAGCACTTATTTAACTTCGGTGGTACGTGCCGATACCAATATTCCTATAAATATGTTTAAAGTAAATAATCCGATGGCATTAGTAAGTTATTTAGGTAGAGATCAATACGATGATGCCCCATTATTATTTGGACCCGATTATATAGAAACCCCTTCACGAAAACCCAAACGAGATATTATTTTAAAAGAAAATAATAAGTATGTATATGCTGGAAAATTATTTGTTCAAGATTGGAATCAAACGCAAACTGCGCATATTTTCCCAAGAATGTTTAATAGTGCCAATGATAATTTTCAAAGTGAGGTATATGCCTATTTTACAGGTATTCAAAAAGGGGATGCACCGACTTTAGGCGACAATTTTAAGTTCTTTTTTAATTATCAAATAGGCTGGATGTTTTTACGCTATTTAGCATTTAATTTTATTGGTAGAGAAAACGACTTAATTGGTTATGGTAATGTGCGTGATGGCAACTATTTATCTGGTATTTCCTTCATTGATAACTGGCGTCTTGTGGCTACTCAAAAACTTCCGGATACTATTGGTAAAAAAAATAAAGCACATAATACGATGTTCTATTTACCATTTATTATGGGTGTTTTAGGAATATGGTTCTTGTTTAAACAGCATCGTAAACTGTTTTGGATTTTAGGTTTGTTTTTTGTTTATACTAGTTTAGCAACCATTGTTTTTTTAAATCTATCTGGGCATGAGGCACGAGAAATTGATTATATTTACGTAGGTGCATTTTATGTTTTTGCAATCTGGATAGGCATTGGTGTGATTTATTTAATGAATATTTTACAAAAAAAATTAAGCGTTGAATTAAGTATTAAATTAGGTGGTATCATTGCCATTTTAGCTGTACCGGTATTATTAATTTTTCAAGAGTATGACGATCACGATCGGAGTAAAAAAACCTTAGCTTACGATATGGCTAGAAATTATTTAATAAGTTGTCCTAAAGACGCTTTGTTATTTATTTTTAACGATAATGATTTATATCCGTTATTGTATGCTCAAGAAGTAGAGGGTATCAGAACCGATGTACGCATCGTGTCTAATAATTTAAGTAAAGCCAGTTGGCATGTTACACGATTACTTCAAAAAGAGAATTTAAGTATGCCCTTTGATATTTTATTTAAACCAGAACAAATACATGGCGGTAAACGAAACGTTATATTTTATAGAAAAATGGCTGGTTATGACGATAGCACATACTATCCTTTGGAACAAGTTTTTAGACAGGTAGTTGCAAACGATAGTTTATATTTTGATTTACCAACGAATTCTTATCCGTTATTTACTGAAGAGTTTAAAGCCAATGTTTTTCCGTGTTATCGGTTTTATGTTGATGTAGATAAGTCTTATATCCGAAAGCAGGGCTGGGTGGAACCTACTGATTCTTTAGTAAGTCGGGTTACATTTAATTATAATCGTGAACGTAACGAGATGATAAAAAACGAAATTTGGGTATATGCTTTAATTGCTGCGAATCATTGGAAACGTCCTATTTGCTTTACCAGTAAATATAGTTTAAACGATTTAGGGATTCAAGATTATCTTGTTCAAAAAGGGATGATTTATCAGCTCTTACCAACCCCTAAAAAAACATATAATACTAACGAAACCTTTCGTTTAATTACAACGGAATATGGGTTTGGTAATCCCAGTTTATCAAATGTTTATTTTGATAACGAAAATCGAGAACAGTTTAAGTTTATTAAAATAATGATTTCTGAATTTTGCCACGATTTAATTAGTAAAGGTAAATTTGATAGTGCTAATAAAGTATTAACTTATTTTGATAGTAAAATAAATGCCGAAGCAACGCCTTATGGTGTAACCAATTTTAATAATGGTAATCAATATAATTATTATTCTTTTAGATTATTAGAAGCGGCCTATCGGCTAAAAAATAAAAAAGTATTTGATAGCATAGCGGCTCAACTACAATTAGATATGAAACAGCAATTTGATTATTATTTAGCTTTAGGCGACTTAAATAAAAATGATTTATTATATCAAGCTGAATTGTCGTTTCAAGGTAGAGAAAATCAATTAAGTAAACAACAGATTGAATTAGCGATTGATATTTTAGGTTCCAATAAAATGGTTGAGGATATTATTAAAATGAGGAATACTTGGTAGTAATTTTTAGAGACTTTTATTTTTAATAATTAGTAGAACAGAGCAAACACGTAAGGTTACTTCGATATTTCGTTCGTTACATTAAATTAAAGGGCAAATACGCAGGTTTGCCCCGACGGTAGTTTTTTAAATAAAAAATATTTTTTTGTTAATTTAAACTTTTATTGTATCTTTGTCACAAGTTTTGTTAAACTATCATTATGATTTATAACCCATTGGCATTAAATACGGCTAAACGTAAGGTAAAATTGTTTACCGGTATTCTGAATTTAAATCTTGATACAACCTCAACTCAGCCAGCAGCACAGCACAGCACAGCACAGCACAGCACAGCACAGCACAGCACAGCACATAATAACAGCTCCTAATTTACAACATTTTTCTAATATAAAAAAAATTAATTCATTGTTTATGAACATGAATATGTTTTATCATAAACAAACTGTATCTTTAGAGCTATTAAATCCGTTTCGTATTAGTTTTATATCGTTTATTCGTCAATCTAAAATTTTTTATTTACTTTTTAACAATTAAATCATCTATGAATAAATTTTTATGTATTGTTTTTTTATGCGTTTTTGCTAAAATAACAACCACTGCACAACAAACTATTTTTATCGATTCGGTATATATAAAAACATCGTTAGATTCAGCAATTGGTTATCCTAAAGGCTACAATAAACAAATCATTTATAATAATCCTAAAGTTTATAGCTTAGATAGCCTGTTTATAGATAATGCATACAAGAGCCAATTATCACAAGATTCTATTTATAGCTATACCTTTAAGAATATCCAAAATCCCTTAAAACTCGATTTGATATTTAAAATAAACGCCTTTAAAATTTCGCTTTTGTACGACACAAATTACGGCAATATTTTAGGCGATACCATTATTTTAAATGATTCACAAGCAAAATTTATTATAGTACCCAAATATGGCTATCGTATTGATAGTGTGTTTTTAAATGGCATTTTTACCAATTTAAATAGCGATACAATAATTATTGATACCGTTAGAGAACAACAAAATATTCGGGTTGTTTTTAAACAAATAACTTATACTATAAGCGCCACTACCAATTCAGCCTTATTTGGAAGCCTTTCACCCATTGGTACTATTGTAGTAAATAAAGGTAGTAGCCAACAATTTATTTATAGTGCCAATCCAGGTTATAGTATTGATAGTGTGATTATTGATGGCGTTCATAACCTAAACTATTTATTCTATTATACCTTTACCACAATAGAAGCGAACCATCGTATCCGGATCGTTTTTAAACCAGCAACCAATCAAAACCTAACACGTTATAACATAATAACCAATATAAGCAATGGCGGCAGTGCAACAAACAATATTAAGCTGCAAATTTTACAGAATATAGATACTACTACAATCGATTCGGGTGTGCGGGTTTTTTATGTAATTAATCCTAATGCAACTTTTACATTAGATAGCCTATTTTTAAATGGAAATTTTATACCCAATCTACGTGATACCTTATTCTTAAATAATATTACCTCGAACCAAACCATTCGAGTTTTATTTAAACCTAAACCTATTCCAATTCCACGCTATTCAATAATTAGTTTTATGAGTAGTGGCGGCAATGTAACAAATAACCTTAAATTGAACCAATTGATGAATATAGATACGACTACTGTCGATTCGGGTATTAATGTATTCTACGTATTTACCCCCAATGTAAATTATAAAATAGATAGTGTGTTTTTAAACGGTGCATTTGTTTCAAATATACATGATACCTTATTTTTAAATAATATAACTACCAACCAAACCATCAGGGTTATTTTTAAACAAATTACCTACATTATTACTGCCACAACAAATGCAGCCTTATTTGGAAGCCTCACGCCCAAAGGAAATATTGTTGTTAATAAAGGCAGTAGCCAACAATTTATTTATACCGCCAATACTGGTTATATTATAGATAGCGTCATCGTAGATGGCATTAAAATCGACTCCTTACAATCTTATACTTTTAAGTCTATAGCCAATAATCATACCATTTATATTTCATTTAAAGTTAAAGCCTTGCCATCTAATAGATTACCCATAAATAATTTTAAAATAACTGCCCAAAATATAAGTTGTATTGGTAAAACAGATGGTGCTATTTCTATTTTGTTCGATTCGGCATTAAATTATAATGTTATTTTAAAATCTGCCAACTATTATATCAAAGTGGCAATAAGTTCTGGTATTATAACTCAATATCCTACTACCCCCATTAATTTTAATAATTTAAGTGCAGGTAATTATTCCTTAATTTTTTATTATAATAATTTAGATTCTAATACTGGTTATATTTTTAATATAAGCATTAACCAACCGCCACAATTAGTTACCCTTACTAACATGGTTGAAAACACCCTTCAATTAAACCTAAGTGGCGCTCCTAATTATACCATAACTGTTAATCAAGAGGTATTTACCACAGCGCAACCTCATTTTGAATTAAAACTTCAAAAAGGCTTCAATAAAATTACAGTGCGTACCGATAAAGACTGTCAAGGTGTGTTTACCAAAGAAGTGTTTGTATCTGAAAACATGATGTTATATCCTAATCCAACGCAAGAACGTTTACAGATATTTGTGGCAGGTGCCGACCCCGAAGTGCACCTTAAAATTTTTAACGAACATGGCAAAGTTTTATTAAATAAATCTTTTACAATACCCGAAAATAGAATTTTACCCTTAAATGTATCTCACTATAAACAAGGGGCTTATTTTATTGATGTAAAAGGCTTAACAATTAAGGGCGTCTTAAATTTTATTAAACAGTAAATATATATCATTATGAAATTTATTTTTATATTCATATCCATCATGTTGTTAGGTCTTCATAGTCATGCCCAATATCAAATAACCACCCAAGCCACCATGGGCGGTATAATCGATACTAATATTACGGTATCTGCCGATACCACAATTCGGGTTCAATATGCAGCCAATATTGGGTTTTATATCGATTCGGTAATTGTTAATGATACTACAATCGCCACGGATTCTGTTACGGGTTATACTTTTTATAATATTCAAAGCAATCAAAAAATTAGAGTCGTTTTTAAAATGGTATGTCTTAATTTTAATCAACAAACTAGTTATTACGATTCCGCATTTCATACCGACTCCATATTAATTACCGCCCCAAATTGTAAATGGCAACTTAGGAGTAACGCTACATGGTTAAGATTGTTAAATCCAGTGGATTCTGGGACTAAATATCTTAAATATACCATATTAGCCAATACCGATACCCTTCCTTTTAGAACCGCCCAAATAGTTATAGGCAGCATATCAAAATCAATAACCCAATTTATAGGGAAGAGGTATTATTTTATTTTTACCGCCGCCAATGCAGGTGGGGTTTACGATGATACTTTATTTATTAAACAGGATACCAATTTTAGAGTGCATTTTCAGCCCGATAGCGGCTATTATATAGACTCTGTAATTATCAATAACAATAACATTGCTAACGATTCGGTGGAGGCTTACACTTTTTATAATGTAGATACCAATCAGAGCATACGCATTGTGTTTGCGCCTTTTTGTGCTACAATTAATACGCAAACTATGTATTACGATTCTGCGGCACATCTGGATTCTATTTTAGTAGAAGCCACCAACTGTAAGTGGCGGGCGAGTTCGTCTGCCTCTTGGTTACGGCTATTGCAACCCAAAGATACTGGCACGCGATATCTGCGTTATCAAGTTATGGCAAATAGCGATACAGTCAATCGGGTGGCGTTTATAACTGTGGGCAATAAGCGGTTTGCAGTAGAGCAATTTTTAGGCAAAAAGTTCTTTTTTGTAGATATAGAAGCCAATGTGGGTGGATTTATAGATGCACCGAATACGAGTATTGTTGAAAACGACAGTAGTTTTGTTATTAATTACCAAGCTTTAAATAGTTTTATTGTAGATAGTGTTTGGTTAAATGGAAATTATGTTGCGGATTCTGCCGACCATTTTACCATTAATAATATTAATAGAAATCACCAATTTAAGGTACAATTTAAATATGCCCCCAGCGACCGTTTTATTACCATTCAAAATGGGCAAATTAGTCCTGTTGGCATACATATAAAACCCGATACTACGATACGCTTTAGTTATTTGCCGGATAGTGGTTATACCTTCGATTATGTGGTGGCAAATGGTAAAATTTATAAAGATTCTACGACTCATTTTACCTTGGATAGTATTGATTACGATAGCCGCTTAGGGGTTTATTTTAAACCTATAGGAAATACAATTACGGTTACCAAAACTTATAAGGGCATTGATAAAATAGATTCGGTGGTTACTAATGTTTATCCGGATACACTTATTTTAGATTCGAGTGTTGTTGTGTTAAATGAAACATTTATAGATAGTCAAGTATTAAGCATTGATAGTAATTTAATCGTGTTAAAATTAACTGCCCCAAGTAGTTTTAATAATTATATAGATACAACGTTTACCAAACGAAAATTTGTGGCTTTTAGTGACGAAGAGACCCTGAATAATTATATTAATTTATATAAAGGTAAGATACTCATTTCCAAAAATTCAATTGCTAATAAAGTTCAAAGTGTTTTTCATAAAGTGGAGGATGTAAGATTAAATTTGGTTAACAAAACGGTTGAACTTATTACCCATGTAGCCGATTTTTTAGATGCTATTGAAGAATTAAATGGTAAACCGATACCTTTTCATTTTAATACTGAAGGGTTTCCTTTGAGTTTTTCGTCATCACTATCACTTTTAGATCCAGTTAATAAACATATAAGTGCAACATTATATCCTTTGATAGAATTAGAATTAGAAGGCGAAGGCGAGGCAATTATAGAAGTAAAAAATCATTTAATAAGGCGCTTTAAAATTATTTGTGAATTTAAAAGAAAATTAGTGAAAAGTTTAAATGTGAGTGGTAAGGGTAAAGCCGAATTTGATATTTTTGATATTAATTTACCACCTAAGGTTGCTAAGGTACCACCACCTTTATTTTTGATAGGTCCTGTGCCTTTTTTTGCAAAATTATCATTAAAAGGTGAATTAGAGGCTTTTGCACAACTATCAATCTTTAATACGTCTTACGATACCTTTAACATTGGTTATGATGTAGTATATGGCAATACAATTTTAGACTATGTTTCATTATACCCAGGAATTCCTAGAATACCACAGTCTATTAGCAAGATAAGCGTTTCAAAACCTACCAGAACTGTTACAAACCTTGAAGCAACAGGCAATGCTGGTATAGAGTTTGCAGCAAAATTAGCCTTTGAAATATATCCTGTAGTTCCAGGTTTATTTAATATCAATTTTTTCCCTAAATTAATTTTGAAGGCTGAAGCCGAGGCGAGTAGTTTAACTAATAATATAGATGCGTCTGCGATTTTAGAATTGCAAGCCGGTTTGGGTATTGAATTAAAATTACTTGATAAAACACTTTTAGATCCATCGATTTCTTTCCCTATTTTAGAAAAAGAAATTTGGAAAAAAAGGCTAAGAGGTTACCCTATTTTAAACACTTGGGAACCCTATAATGCTACTGCCACCTCAATAGTTATTGGTAATTCTGTAGAAGATTTTGCCTCTGGTATTGATGAAAAAGGGTTTTGTATCAATACTACCCCAAACTTAAATGTTTGCGAAATTGATAAAAAAATAAGCTCCGGTTTAACCGCTAAAACTACCGAATTTACCCTCACCAATTTAACGCCCAATACTACTTATTACTACCGTCCTTATGCCAAAAATAGGTTTGGTACGGGTTATGGAGAGCAGGTTAGTTTTACAACGGCTAAAGCTACCGATAATCCAAATAGCCCAAAATATAATATAACCACTTATATTACCAATGGCACTATAACAGCCACTCAAATGGCTACAAAAGGTAGTAATGTGGTAATTACTTATACTGCAACCAATGGCTTTAAAATTGTTGCGGTATCTATTAATGGTATTAAGCAAAGTGGTGCCAGTGTTTACGGACAAGATAGTATGCGGGGGACATATACTATTAAAAATGTTACTGCGAATACAACATTGAATGTGGTGTGCCAAACCATCAATAGCAACACATTACCCTTACCCCCAGTAGGCGCCGGCTTAAGCCTTGCCAATTTAGAAGCCAATATGATAACTGTACCCGGTGGTAGTTTTACTATGGGTGCTACCAGCGAGCAACTTACCAATAACGGCGATGGGTTTAGTGTTCATTGGAGCCCGTCCACGCAACAAGTAACTTTGAGTAGTTATAAAATATGCCGTTTTGAGGTTACGCAGCAATTATGGTTAGACGTTATGGGAACTAACCCAAGCTATTTTACTGGTGATTTACAACGACCTGTAGAGCAAGTAAGTTGGTACGATTGCCAGGCTTTTATTACGAAGTTGAATCAGTTGACAGGTAAAAGCTATCGTTTGCCAACGGAGGCAGAATGGGAGTATGCCGCAAGGGGTGGTGCAAGTACTATTACAAGCTATATTTATAGTGGTAGCAACACGTTAAATAATGTGGCTTGGTATAGTAGCAATAGTGGTAGCACAACACAACCTGTTGGCACCAAACAGGCGAATGCATTAGGGATTTTTGACATGAGCGGCAATGT
>JASGCT010000053.1 GCA_030053915.1 Alphaproteobacteria bacterium | reverse complement strand
ATGCCAATACTGGTAAGCTATTATGGTCTATAGATACTGAAGGTGGTTATCAAAACAAAGTTACTATCGACCCAGAAACTGGCTATATATATACTGCTACATTTACAGGTCCGGTATGTTTTAAAAATGTTCCATTATTTAATTTTTAATAATGTATTATCAACCCTCATGTTTACACCACTTTTAATTCCCCCCATTTTTTATTGGAAGAAAAAATCATAGTTTCAGGGTTAAGCCAAGCGTAACATTCATGGGTGAATTTTGATAACCGTAGGTTTCATAAAATTGGGTATCAGTCAAATTTCTACAATCTAAATAAATTAGTAATTTAGAAGAGTACGTATATTGCAAATGAGCATTAAAAATCCAATAAGCGTCAAGTAAAATATCAGGACTCTGATACCCACCAACGTCGTATCTAGAACTTAAATATTTAGCTGATAGCGTACCATATAAACTTGGTAAAAATTTATACCCCAAGGTTAAGTTTAAATTATGTTTAGGTCGTTTTAAACCATATTGATACGTTGTGTCGTTCGAGGTAATACGCGATTGTCCAAACTCTTTGATATCTATATATGTATAGTTTAATAAAAAATTAAAATTCTTGGTAATTTGAAGATTATTTTCAATTTCTAAACCATTTACACGTTGTTCATTATAATTAAAATATTTAAAATTAACATAATCAAAATCAATGCCATTTTCGATAACTCTATTAAAATAAACTAATCTTGTTTTAAGAATACTATGCGATTGAGACACGCCAATTTCAGTATTAAAGCTTTTTTCTGGATTTAAATTTGCATTGCCGTAACTTGAATATAATTGAAATAAACTTGGCGCACGAAATCCAGAAGAAACGCTTCCAAAAATTCTAAAATGGTTGTCAAAATTATAGCTTGGGTTGAATGTAAAAGTTGAATTATCACCATATTGGCTATGAAAATTGATTCTACCACCCAAATCAATATTTAATTTTTCAGATTTATTAGTCCAATATAACGAGGAATACAAGGCGCCCAAGCCTACCGAAGTGTCTGGTAAATCGGCAGTAAATGGTCCAAAAGCACTTAAAGAATAATATTGCGAATTGATATTGTTAAATCGATAATCAATACCCGCTAATAATCGAAAACTTTTAGAAATTTTGATATGAGCATATAGTTCTAAAAATTCAGATTTTCCATAATATCTATCGGAAGAAAATGTTGTAAATGTAGGACGGTCTAAGCTATCATTGATATTCAAAATTTTATTTTCAGAATATTGATAATTAAAAGTAAGCGATGATTGGTTTATTTTTAAGTTAGCATAGATACCAGTTACAAAATTATTATTTGAGGATGTAAAATCTTTTTCATCAACAAAAGCGCCAGCATCTATATTGTTTTTATAATATGAATTTCGATAATAATTTTTTAAAGTTAATGTTGGGCTAATATTATAGTTTAAGGTAACATTATTATTGTATCCATTAAAAGGGTTGTTGGCAAAGGTTTTATTGGTAAAGGTATCTTTGGCATAAGAAAATCCGGAACTATTCGTAAAATTATTTTGAACTATAAAGCTAAACTTTCCAAGGTTTGCGCCCCATTCAATACCAGCTTTATTGGTATTAAAACTTCCTGAACTCAACTGAGCGTTTAAAAATGCCTGACGCGAGCCTTGGGGTTTAGGACTCATAAAATTAATAACGCCTGCAATGGCATCGGAACCATAGAGTGTGGACTGTGCCCCTTTAAGGATTTCAACCCGTTCAATGTTCTGAATATTTAGTAAATTTAAATCAAATTCATTGTTTTGCGTGGGGTTATAAATTGGAATACCATCAATAAGTATTAAAGTTCGTCCCGACGCAGCGCCACGGGTATAAACAGGCATTAAAGTACCTAAAGAACCGAATGCCCCACCTATTTGAATACCTACCTGTTCATTTAAAACCTCTGAAATCGTTTTGCCATTATTAAGGATAAGCTGATCTTTATTAATAAGAGAAATAACTTTTCCAGTAGCACTTTGCTTTTGGGGGAATTTATTAGCGGTAACGATTACAGAATCTAAAAGAAATTGATTACTATAATCCTGTTTATTAAAATCTTTATCAATTGAACGCTTTCTAGCAATATTTTTAACGAGGGAATCATTTTTAATTCTTAATTGAGAGGTTTGTGATTTTGCCGTTATATAAACTACAGACAAAGACGCAAATAGCAAGTAAAATTTTTTCATATATTTAATTTTTTATGTATTTATTTTGAAGTGATTTATTTTGAAGTCAAAAAATTTAGGATTTAATATAGAGACTAATAATTCAATTCCAGAAACTATTGTTGATGGTGATGATTGAGTAAATAAATCAAAGTCGGCTATATAAATTTGATTATTTTTAAAAGCCTTTAGCTTATAAAATGGGTGTTTTTGAATACAATTATTCAACGCGCCTTTTGTTCTTTTAATGTTAAAACCACACGGGGCAATCATAATGAATTCTGGGTCATAATTTAATATATCTTCAAAAGATATCGCAATACTATTTTTGCCAGAATTACTTAATAAATCGATACCTCCAGCTATTTCAATTTGTTCCGGAATCCAATGACCGCAATTAAAAAATGGATCTAACCATTCCAATAACAAAATATGTTTTGGTTGTAATTTATTTAATTTTTTAACAGCCTCAATATATTTTATACGCTCATATTGTTGTTGTAAGAATAATTGTGCTTTTTCGTTTTCATTGAAAATATTACCAATAGTTATAATTAAGTTTAAGACATCTTTTAAAGAATTGGGGCTGATTGAAACGAGCGTTGGTTGTTTGGTTAAATTCGCAATATTGCCTCTAACAAAACCGGTATCAATTAAACAAATGTCACACGTATCTTGTGTAATAATATAATCTGGGCTAAGATAATTTAATAATTCTAAATCTAAATCATACAAATGATTGCCATTCTTAAGACTATCAGAAAAGATGTTATTAATTTCAATACTTGAAAGTGTATTAACATCTATAGTACAACGAACTACGATCTGTTTTTCTTTTAAGGCGATGGCTGGACATTCAAACGTAATACCAACTAAATTATTTTGAAAATTTAAATCGTAAATTGTTTGCGTAGCAGCAGGCAAAAATGAACAAACTTTCATCAAGTTAAATGTTTCGAAAATATAACGAATACTTTTTTGTTACCCAATAATAGGTAGAAAAAATAATGCTACTATAAAAAATTGTACCTAAGAAAAAATTTTTCATAAATGGAAATCCTTGAATATAACATTGAACAAGACCTTGCCAATCTTTAGTTAAAGGTAGTTGCGTAATAATATTCGTACCGCCCAATATCCAAACAATAAAATCTGCCAAAACCCAATGTGTTAGTGAAGACAATATCGAAGCCAAAAGTACAGTTTTAAACGTTGTTTTTTTAATAACGAACCTTCCAATTAAAACAATCACAATAAAAATTGAATAGATTAAATACCAATTAGAATAAATGAAACCATATCTAAAGTCAAAGGCAAAAGATATACATAAGTCGCTAATAAATAAAGCGCCCAAAGGAATTAAAATAGCCTTCCATTTGTTTGAGAAATGGGAGCCACTAAACAGGGCCATAGCACCAACGGGTGTAAAATTACTTAGCCAATTGAAATGTAATGCGTTAGGAATTCTAACTACTGCTAATACTAAAATCATTGATGCTACAAGAGCCAATGAAGGGTTTAATTTTTTTATCATATTATTTAATTTATATAAAATTGAAACAGGTAAAAAATAAAATATAAATACGTAATATGTATTTAAAATTTTAGCTTTTTACCCGAAAGCATTTAATTTTTTTTGTAAAAGGCAGGTCTTCTGGCTTGTTCTGGTTGTACGCCTTCCCGAAAATATCAGTGGCAAGATTGTACAACTTTGATAAGAACTTACAGCTACGGGAATAGCATCGGCATTGAACCGATTTCCCATTTTAATCTTTTTCAAACTTTATTGAAAATAGAACCCTTTACAAGTACAAAAGTACAATTTAATTTTCAATAAAAAAAATAATTTTTAAAATTTCTATAGGTTTTATTAAAACACTTAAAAAAATTAACATTTTAATAGATATACACCCAATGTATTGCAACAATTAAAATAATTATTTGGTAAATTAAATAAAATAGTTTACTTTTACAAATAAAAATATTTTATGAAAATTATGTTTAAATTAAGCGTGGTTGTTACACTTTTAGTAAGTACTTATGGATTGGCTTTTTCAAATAACTTCAAGCCTTTGTATTCAACATTAAATACGCCAATTATTTCAAAAAAAAGCCTGGGTTTAAATAAAGATTTTTCAAATGCTTTCGGTATAAAAAAAGAAGTGCTTCAATATAATACTAATCCGTTTCATATCAATTTAAATACAACGCCCATTGCCGAGCTGTCTAATAAAACACCTCAAATAAACGACTTACCTAAAATTTCATTAAATTTACAAAATCCATCTTATGGCAATGACAAGCAATATAAAGCTGGAAAAAGATTAAGGAATTGGGGCATTGCTTTATTGAGTATAGGATATGCTACCGCAGCTTTTGGTGCATTAATTGCTGCTCTCTCTTATTCTACTGGGGCTTTTGTAGGAACAATTTTTATAGCGGCGCCTCCCATTATTTCTGGTTCATTAATGCTTGGTTTTGGAATACATTTAATGAAAAAAGCCAAAGTATTAAAGTCTTGAAATTAAATTTAGGAACATAATTATTATAAACTTTTAAGTTCGCAACGGTGTTCTATTGTCATGTATATCAATAATATATATCAAGTAATCATTATCAATTATATTTGAACAACAAGTTTAATTTAAAGGGATTTTGTAAATGTTTTGTTCAAGATGAAAATTACAACATCAATACAACGAACAATTATTATCTTAACGCTTGGGAAGGGCGTAAATATTTATAGTATCTTTATATTTTAATAAATCGTCAACTTTTTGAAGGTGCTTCACGGCAGCATCAATTTTAAAATCTTCAAAGTAGAATATATCGTAATTAAAACTTTTAAGAATATCATAAAGTTCTGTTTTTTCTTGATGATTATGATTTACAAAACATTCGGCAATGATTGTAGGTTTGTACAACAATATTAACTCTTGTATCGATTTAATGATGTCTTTATCATAGCCCTCAGCATCAATTTTAATAAACGTTAATTTTGATAATTTATCTGGAAAATGGGTCTCTAAATAGGGTTTTAAAGGGACGCCTTTAATTTTATTTTCTAGCACAAAGTTTCCATGAATACTGTCTTTTGTTTTTGAAATACCACCATTCCCAAAGGAAGCTTCGGAAGATATAAAATAAAATGCTTCTTCTTGATCTGTAATTGCCATATTAATAGGAAAAATAGCTGTTTTGTCTTGATTTAATGAAGCATTTACTTTTAGAATGTTATAAACAAAGGGATTGGGATCAAACCCCAAAGTACAGCCACTTTTGCCAGCACAAATTGCCATCGGAACAGTCGTGTCTCCTATATTCGAGCCAATATCAATTACTAAATCGCCCGGTTTAATAAATTGTTGAAAAAACGCCACCATCGCATCATCTATTTTAACAGGTGTTACTAAAGGATTCTTCCAATTGGCAAATTCAATATCACCACAACTTTTTAAATGAAATGTATCAATAACATGCCCATATTCTTTTGTGATTCTCCTAGCAATTTTTCTTTGAATTGATTTTTTAATATAATTGAGCATAAACTAGTTTTAGTGGTTGAGCAAAGTTACAAATTAAAATTTAAAAATTTGCAATTTAATATAAAATACCTATCTTTGTAATAAAATGTCTTTAAATGTTACATCTCCATCATTCAATCAATAAGCTATGGCAATACGATTACATAAATTAATAGTTGAAAAAATTAAAAGGCATAAAATGGCGTTGATAACAGGCCTTGTTTATAGCTTTAAAATTATTTTAGGACTCTCTTTAATACATTCTATTGGTCTCTGGTTGCATCAACCCACAATTTGGGCAATGATTACAATAGTTGTAGCTAGCGACCCAGATTTTAAAACGGCATCTAAAATTATTAAACAAAGAAATTTTAATACATTTTTAGGCTGTATTGTTGGATTAATTAATATTTGGTTATTTGGAGAAAATTTTTATAGCTTAATTTTAAGCATATTTATTACAATTTGTTTAAGTCATCTTGTTGTAAAACAACCTAATTGGCGTTTGGCACCTGCCTCAACAATTATTGTTTACACAGGATTTTTTTTAAAAAATGTCTATGGCGATTTCTCACCTACCTATTTAGCCGCTCAACGTTGCATAGAAATTGTTGTGGGTGGTTTAATTGCATTAGGACTATCTTTTTGTTTTACTTTTTTTTATGATAAGGTTATCAAAAAATCTCAACATCATACCTAAATCATACTTAAGACAGTGCTTTGTAGTGTCAAAAAGAAAATTTAATTTATTTTTAATTGAATCAATAAAATAGTGTATCTTTGCACTTCAAACTATTAAAATGCGGATGTGGCGAAATTGGCAGACGCACTAGACTTAGGATCTAGCGCCGCAAGGCATGTGGGTTCGACCCCCTCCATCCGCACATTTTTATAAAATATAAGTTTTTAACCATTTTTCTAAAAACGCATAATATAACAACCATAGAATTTTTCTAAAAACAATATTTTTAACAATTAGAATATAAATCGGTTGAGATTTAACAAAGCATTTTAATAAATTTAACAAAAAATTAACAAAGGCAATGTTTTTTATATCAAAAAAAGTAGTAATTTTGAAATTAATTAATTAAAACTTAAAAAAATGAAAAATTTTAAATCCTCATCTTTAATACTTGTTTTTACAATTACTTGCTTGTTTTCAAATATAAACAGCCAAGAGTTAACAAAATCAAATCAACAATACCCAGATACTTCGGAAGAGTTAGCATGGATTCTTAAAAATTGTTCAAATTGCTCTTCAGAACAATTTGATGAACTTATTACACGATATATCAAATCAAATCCTAAATTAAAAAGCATGTGTAAATTGTTTAAAAGTCAAAACAAAGTTCAAAAAGAACACTTTATTAAAGCCATTAAAGCCAAAAAACCTACTTATGAACAAGTAGCCGATTTAATTGCAACATCCGATGTTGCCAAAAAACACAAAGACATTCTTTTAGACGGATTTTCTACTAACAAATAATTTTATAAAATCTTTTTCATTTCAATATTTATAAATCTTTACTTACATTCATGAAATTAGATCATATAGGAATAGCAGTTGAAAACTTTGAAAAAGCAATTCCAGTTTTTGAATTGTTATTAAATGCCAATTGTTATAAAAAAGAAGTTGTAGAGTCTGAACAAGTAGAAACAGCATTTTTTAAAACAGAAAATTGTAAAATTGAACTTTTACAAGGCTTAAACCAAACAAACGCGATCTCAAAATTTGTGAATAAAAAAGGACCAGGTCTTCACCATATAGCATTTGAAGTAGATAATATTGAAGAAAAAATTACTGAATTGCAAAACAAAGGCTTTGAATTTGTTAATAATGTACCTAAACTTGGCGCTGATAATAAAAAAATATGCTTTTTACACCCAAAATCTATGCATGGAGTGCTTGTTGAATTTTGTCAAGACCTCAATAAGTGTAACAATCCTATTTAAATAACGAGCCACCGCCTTAAAAAAAATCCATATAAATAGTAGCTTATTATTGTTCTGTTGATTAAAAAAGTAAAAATTATTGTAACTTTGCCCTTATGTTTAATAGATACGATGTGATTGTGGCAGGAGCTGGTCATGCTGGATGTGAAGCCGCCGCCGCCGCCGCCAATATGGGTAGCAAAGTGCTTTTGATAACAATGAATATGCAAACTATTGCCCAAATGAGTTGTAACCCAGCTATGGGTGGTATTGCTAAGGGTCAAATTATTAGAGAAATAGATGCATTGGGCGGTCAAAGTGGCATCGTTTCAGACCTGAGCACCCTACAATTTAGAATGCTTAATAAAAGTAAAGGACCCGCTATGTGGAGCCCAAGAACCCAAAACGACCGACATCTTTTTGCCCAAATCTGGAGACAAACACTTGAACAAAATTTAAATATAGACCTCTATCAAGATATGGTTCAAGAGATTCTTGTTGAAAATAATAAGGCGATTGGCGTTGTTACCGCCATGGGCAATAAAATATTTAGTCAAACAGTTGTGCTTACAAGCGGCACTTTTTTAAATGGCGTTATACATATTGGCGAAAAACAATTTGGAGGAGGACGCGTAGCAGAAAAATCGGCTAAAGGTATCACCGAACAATTGGTTAGCTTGGGCTTTGAAGCCAGACGTTTAAAAACCGGAACACCACCTCGAATAGATGGTAGAAGCCTAAATTATGCCGAATTTGAAGAACAAAAAGGCGATAACTACATTAGTGGCTTTAGTTTTTTAAAATCTGTGCCCAAAATACAACCACAACATCAAAAAAGTTGCTTTATAACCTACACCAATCATAACGTCCATGAAATCTTAAAAACAGGCTTTGATAGAAGCCCCATGTTTCAAGGAAGAATTGAAGGCATCGGCCCAAGATATTGTCCAAGTATTGAAGACAAAATCAACCGCTTTGCAGATAAAAATCGACACCAATTATTTGTAGAACCCGAAGGATTTAATACCATTGAAATCTATTTAAATGGATTTTCAACCTCACTGCCAGAAGACGTTCAATTTAAAGCCTTAAAAGAACTACCAGGCTTTAAAAATGTTAAAATGTTTCGACCCGGCTATGCCATAGAATACGACTATTTTCCACCCACGCAACTCAAAAACAATTTAGAATCTAAATTATTAGACAATTTATTTTGTGCCGGACAAATTAACGGTACCACAGGCTACGAAGAAGCAGCTTGCCAAGGACTTATTGCAGGTATTAATGCCCATCTAAAAACACAAGAATTAATGCCGTTTGTTCTAAATAGAAATGACGCTTATATTGGTGTGTTGATTGACGACCTTATTAATAAAGGCACCGACGAACCCTATAGAATGTTTACCAGCCGAGCAGAATTTAGAACCCTCTTGAGACAAGATAATGCCGATTTAAGATTAACAGAAAAAGGATACCAGATAGGATTGGCTGATTCAGAAAGGCTAACAGCCTTAAAAACAAAACAACATCAGATAGAACATTTGAAAACAATTTTAAATAGTACGGTCATAACCCCTGAAGACATAAACCTTTTTTTAAGCCAAACTGAACAAAAAGTACTTTCGGAAAAGCAAAAAGCAGACAAACTATTATTAAGACCAGAAGTAAATTTAGACATACTTAAAAAATATGTACCTAAAATTACTACTATTTTAAACGATTTTGAAGACGATGTTTTAGAACAGGCAGAATTAGATATAAAATATAAACGATATATTGAAAAAGAACTGGAACTGGCAGAAAAAATGTTACATTTTGACAATATGTTAATACCTGAAAATTTTGATTATTTAAAATTAAAAAGTTTATCTGCCGAAGCGCAACAAAAATTTGTTAAAATAAAACCCAAATCCATTGGTCAGGCTAGTAGAATCAGCGGTGTGAACCCAAGTGATATACAAATATTAATGGTGTATATGGGCAGATAATAATAAAGTCTTACACATCTTAATAATGCACCTTCTGGTCTTTGAAAAAAAATAGTTATTAAAAAATATTTTGAATGTAAATAGTTTATAGGACTAGACTATAACAAGGTTCGTACATCAGTAATTTTACCAGTAATTGCAGCCGCAGCGGCAGTTAAAGGGCTCGCTAAAAGTGTTCTGGCACCTGCACCTTGCCTACCTTCAAAATTACGGTTACTAGTACTTACACAATATTCTTTCGCAGGGATTTTATCTTCGTTCATACCTAAACAAGCACTACATCCCGGTTGTCTTAATTCAAATCCAGCCTGTTCTAATATTTTATCTAATCCTTCGGCGATAGCTTGGTGAGATACTAATTGCGATCCGGGAACAACCATGACCTGAACATCGGGGTGTTTCTGTTTCCCTTTTATTAACTGACAAACAGCTCTAAGGTCCTCAATTCTGGCATTGGTACAACTACCAATAAAAACGTGTTGAATGGGTAAATCTAATAATTTTTGTCCCGGAATCAACCCCATATAATGCAATGATTTTAGATAGTTTTGTTTTTCGCTTTCATGTAAAAACGCACTTAATTCTGGTAGTTTTTCTAATATTGAAATACCCATTCCAGGATTTGTGCCATAAGTGATCATAGGTGAAATGTCTTCGGCACGAAACGACATTTCTTTGTCAAAAACAACCTCTTGGTCTGTATAAAGTGTTTGCCAATACGTTAATTTTTCGTCCCAGTCCTTACCTTTCGGAGCAAATTTTTTATTTTTTACATAGTCAAAAGTAGTGTTGTCTGGTGCAATTAATCCGCCTTTGGCACCTAATTCAATACTCATATTACTAATAGTCATTCGGGCTTCCATGCTCAGGTTTTCAATAGTATTGCCAGCATATTCTATAAAATATCCTGTTGCCCCTGAAGCGGTTAATTGCGACAAAATATATAAAATAATATCCTTAGAAACAACACCCTTTTGAATGTGACCCGTAATGGTAATGCGCATTTGTTTGGGTTTATTTTGAAGCAAGGCTTGCGAAGCCATAACCATTTCTACTTCACTTGTTCCAATACCAAAGGCGATGGTTCCAAAAGCGCCGTGCGTTGAAGTATGGCTATCACCGCAAACAATGGTCATACCAGGCTGCGTAAAGCCTAATTCGGGTCCTATAACATGTACAATGCCTTGATATTCATGCCCTAACCCATATAATTCAATACCATGTTTTTTACAATTTGTAATGAGGGTTTGAACTTGAAGACGCGACATCTCTTCTTTAATGGGAAGATTTTGGTTCAAAGTAGGAACATTATGGTCTGCAGTGGCAACAATATTTTCGGGTCGAAATAAGGGTAAGCCTCTTTTTTCGATACCTGCAAACGCTTGAGGGCTTGTTACTTCGTGAATAAAATGCTTGTCGATATACAAAACGTAAGGTCCGTTAGGAATTTGATACACTACGTGTTTATCCCAAATTTTGTCGAAGAGTGTTTTGCCCATATTATATATTTAATTTGTTTTTGCTTCGCATACAGGCAACATGGTATTTAAACAAGTCGTAGCTAAATCATTCAAATGATGGTCAAACACCTCTTTAACGCTGTCGGCAAAGATTAAAAATTTGGGGTAAATTAAGTCAATGTCATCTCTGGTAAAATTAAAACCTAATTTATGTAAACGAAAGGCTAAGGCACTTCGTCCACTGCGGGCTGTAAGTAAAATTTTGCTTCCGTCAGCACCAACTTCTTCTGGTTTTATAATTTCATAGGTTTCGTTTTTCTTTAAAAAACCGTCTTGATGAATACCAGATGAATGCGAGAACGCATTAGCCCCAACAATAGCTTTATTAGCCTGAACTGGCATACGCATCGTATCTTCAACATAACGGCTCATCTGGGTTAAAAGTGGTGTGTTTATAGACGTATATAAATTTAAATCATCGTGTTGTTTTAAAATCATGACCACTTCTTCTAAAGACGTATTACCAGCTCGTTCACCGATGCCATTAATAGTGCACTCAATTTGTCTTGCCCCTGCCATAGCACCATATATAGAATTGGCTACAGCTAATCCTAAGTCGTTATGACAATGGCACGATAAAATTGCTTTGTTGATATTAGGCACGTGGTTTTTTAAGTATTTTATTTTATCAAAGTACTCCGTTGGCAAACAATATCCAGTTGTATCAGGAATGTTAATAATCGTGGCGCCCGCTTTTATCACGGATTCTACAACACGCGCTAAAAAGTCATTATCTGTTCTACCAGCGTCTTCTGCATAAAATTCTACTTCGGGTGCTAAATTTCTAGCAAAAGCAACCATTTTAATAGCACGTTCTAAAATGTCTTTTTGATTGGAATTAAATTTATGTTTAATATGAATATTACTTGTACCAATGCCGGTATGAATTCTCCCTTTGACTGCATTTTTGATTGCGTTTGAAGCTTGAAGAATATCATCTTCATGGGCACGGCTTAAAGCACATATTGTTGTACTTTTTATGTGTTGAGAAAGTAACTTTACCGACTCAAAATCACCTGGACTTGAAGCTGGAAAACCTGCTTCTATAATATCAACCCCAAGGGCTTCTAATTTTATAGCAACATCAAGCTTCTCCTTGGCATTTAATTTACAACCTGGCACTTGTTCGCCATCGCGTAGAGTGGTATCAAAAATAAAAATTTTTTCTTTCATGAATCATATTTAATTTACAAAGATAAAATAAAAAACTATTTTATAATTTAAATTATGTATTATTTTACGGTTTTAAAGATTTGTAAATAATTTATATAGTACTGATATACAATAATATAAATATAAATAAATTACAATTCTAAACTAAAACAAATCAGGAGTCAAAAAATGAGGTTAGCGCATTTTTTAAATCGGATAGATTCCTTATTGGTTGAAATAAACTATAAATATAAACCGAAAACACTTTATAAAAACTCATGTTTCAATAAAAATTATTGTATCTTTGTTAAATTTAAAAAAAAAACGTATTTTTGCATAAACTAAAATAGTAAATTATGGAAAAAATATCAATAATTACAAGTCGTTTTGTGCCCATTAATATTGAAAACATAGATACAGACCAAATTATTCCTGCCCGCTTTCTTAAATCAACATCTAAACTGGGTTATGGTAAAAATTTATTTAGAGATTGGCGCTACGAGAACGATGATGAAGCGCAACCTATCAGCAATTTTCCCCTTAATTCTAAAATTTTTTCTGGAAATATTTTAGTGTGTGGCAAAAATTTTGGGTGTGGGTCTTCACGCGAACACGCCGCTTGGGCTATTAAAGACTACGGCTTTCAAGTAGTTATCAGTAGTTTTTTAGCCGACATTTTTTACAATAATGCCTTAAATAACGGTATTTTACCCATAAACGTAAGTCCTGATTTTTTAAATAACATCTTTCAATGCAGCCCAGAAGATACCTTGACAATCAATCTCTTAGAAAAGCAGGTTATCATCAACAAAAATAATCATGCCGAACAGTTTCATATAAACGAATATAAACAAACCTGTTTAATTAATGGTTTTGATGACATTGATTTTTTGGTTAGTATTAAAGACAAAATAGTTGCATTTGAAACTCAAAGCAAATAATATGCGTAAAAATATTGCAGTAATAAAAGGCGATGGTATTGGTCCTGAGATTGTTAGCCAAGCGATTCTTGTGTTAAACGTTCTAGCTTTTAAATATCATTTTAATTTTGAATATACAGAAGTTGATATGGGGGCATGTGCTATTGATAAATATGGTACGCCACTGCCAGATAATACTCTTACAGTTTGCAAAAATGCCGATGCTATTTTATTTGGAGCTATTGGCGACCCCAAGTACGACCTGGATCCTCATGCCAAGATCCGACCAGAACAAGGGCTTTTAAAACTAAGAAAATCATTAAATTTATTCGCTAATATCCGTCCCACCACAATTTATCCTTCCTTAGTGAACCTCTCGCCCCTTAAAAATAATTTACTTGAAGGGGTAGATTTTGTTATTTTTAGAGAACTTACAAGTGGCATTTATTTTGGACATAAAGAGGTTTTAGAAAATGGACTTGCAGCGCAGGATGTATGCTATTACCATCAATCCGAAATAGAACGGATTTTACATTTGGCATTTAAAGAGGCTCAAAACAGGAACAAAAAACTATGTTTGGTAGATAAAGCCAATGTTTTAGAAACGTCACGACTGTGGCGAAAAACCGCCCAAGCCTTGCAAACACAGTACTCGGATGTTATATTATCTTTTTTGTTTGTTGATAATGCGGCGATGCAATTAATTTTAAATCCCAAACAATTTGATGTTATTGTTACCGAAAATATGTTTGGAGATATTTTAAGCGATGAAGCCAGTGTGATGTCGGGATCCTTAGGAATGGCACCATCAGCTTCTATTAGCAATACCATAGCTTTGTTTGAACCCATTCATGGATCATATCCTCAAGCAGCAGGAAAAAACATCGCCAATCCAATGGCTACTATACTTTCAGCGGCAATGATGCTTGATTATTTTGGATTAAAAGATGCCGCATTAAATATTCGTAACGCTATAATGCAATGTTTAAACGAAGGCATTACAACCCAAGATTTAAATTCCCAAAATTTTGTTACAACAAGCCAGATAACGCAAGAAATTATCAAAAGATTATGACCCAACGCTTAAAAACAATTGTTTTATGTTTTTTGGTTTTTTGGGGGCGAGACTTTTTAAATGCCCAGCATCATCACTTTTCTGATTCCATAAACCTTGAACAACAAGACTTTTGGTTTCTTAAAGGCAAATATGAAGCAAGTCATTCTAATTATTTTGAAGCTATTCACGAATTTAAAAATGCCTTGAATTATCTTAAAAAAAAAAAGGACACAACAACCTTAATGATTTCTTACGACCATGATTTTAACGAAGTCCTTGTTTTAGACACTTTAATAGATCTGGTAAGCACAAAGTGGTATTTACAAATCGTTTATAGCAGCTTAGGAGATGCCTATTTTAGTTTAAACGACATTAATAATGCTTTAAAATATTACGACTCATCAATAACCTTGTATCCTCAGCAATATTATGCGTATCATAAAAAAGGTGAAATTTTTACAATGTTAAACGAATATGATGATGCCATTGATGAATTTGCAATAGCTTTCGAAAATAAAGCCAGTCCTTTATATCAATTTTATTTAGGATATTGTTTTTATAAACTTCAAAACTATCAACTTTGTATTCAAAATTGCGAAAATGCCTTATTAACAAATATCACCGAAGTTTATTTAAAACATCGGGCTAATAAACAAAATGAATTTGATACCTTAAAAAAAATTATTAATATTGGTGACCAATTCCCCATCATTTATCAAATATTAGGAGATGCCTATTTTATTACTAATAATTTTACTAAAGCAATTCAGCAATTCAATACCTTAATTCAAAAAGACTCCACCCTAATCGAAGGGTATTATTTTAGAGGCTGTAGTTTTTTTGAATCGGGCAATTTTTTAAATGCTATTTATGATTTTCTTAAAGTGTTAAGTTTAAAAAATTATACCAAAAATGATTCGCTGTTAATTTTTAAAGCCAATATATATAATAATATCGCCTATAGTTATTCAAAACTTGGAAATCTTATTGAGGCTTTGAGCTATTACGATACCTTGATAATTTTAGACCCTAAAAACCCAGAAAATTATTATTTACGAGGCAACGCGTATTACCAGCAAAAAAATATCTTTTTCGCACTTCAAGATTTTGAAAAAGCATTGTCTAGGTCGCACAATATTAAATATGTTTATGCTAAAGCCAATTGTAATTTCGATTTAAAGCAATATAAACTAGCTGTGCAAAACTATGAAAAAGTAATTAACCATCTTGAAACAGAAGCAAGTTTTAACCCGAATCCTCAAAACGATTTAATAATCGACACCGTGTCTTATAAATACTATCCTTACAGGACCCCCGAGGTATATTATAAAATTGCTTTTGGAAATATTGAACTCAAAAAATATCATCAAGCTATAGACTATATTAATGTGGCTTTATCTAAAACACCCCCTTTATACATAGACCCTTTTTATGTAACACTTTTAGATAAAAAAGCGCAGTGTTATATAAACATAAACATGCTACCCAAAGCTATTGAAATCTATCTAAAATTAATTGATAATTTGCCTTTTAATGCAAGCTATTATTTGCAGTTAGCCAAAAGTAATTTTTCTTTAAAAAATTATGCCGATGCTATTAAATTTTATACAATAGTTATAAAAGCCGATACCAATAATTTAGAAGCAATATTCCAACGCGGAGTAGCATACTTTGAAACAAATCGTTATGAACAATGTATTCAAGATTTTAAATATATTTTGGCTTTAAACGACCAAGATATGCTACCTTTTTATTATCTTGGGCAATCTTATGCCAAACTTAATAACGTTAATTTAGCGGTTTTAAACCTGAATGCTGCTATTTTATTAGCTCCAAACCATCCTAAATTATATTTAGCTCGGGCGCTTGCTTATTGTCAAATTAATAATGTATTAAAAGCGGAAGCAGATTTTAAAAAACAAGCGCAACTAAATGGCAAAACTACATTTTTAAAATGCCCATAAAATTAATTAGTAAAAATTAAAAATAAAACTAATAAATTTATTATATTTGCACAACTATGCAAAAAAAACATTTTTGGATTATTGTAATTAGCTTATTGGTTTTTGACCAAATATTGAAATTTTATATTAAACTTAATTTTTATTTAGGCGAAGAAAAAATGCTTTTAGGGTCGTGGTTTAGGATGAAATTTATTGAAAACGAAGGTATGGCTTATGGCATTACATTTTTTGAAGGGCCATTAGCTAAAATATTATTGACAAGTTTTAGGCTCATTTCTGTTATTGTAGGTTTTTTTATT
>JASGCT010000052.1 GCA_030053915.1 Alphaproteobacteria bacterium | reverse complement strand
ACCTTTATTTTAAAGGGTTTAAAGAACTTTTAAAAAAACACTTGCGAAATTGGGGCTTCAAGACAATGCCCAAAACTGTATCTAAAATTAAGAAGTGCTTTTTGAAGCCTCAATACTTTTAAATTCATCTACACATTAGTTTCTTTGCAAAACACAAAATAAATTTATAAATATTGATAATCCGTATAATTCTTTTTTACAAATGCGTTCTATAAAGATTTAAATATTTGATATTTAAAATGTTGGGCGTTTTTCAACGCAGGCTCGGCAAAAACTTATTCAAGAAAAACCGTTAGTATGTTGGCTTTTGAATCGCAAAGGCATTGTAAATCGCGGTCGGTTTCTAAAATGTTATTATCAAGAATGATTCCGTTTAATTGAAAACACTTAGTGCCTAAATTATTTTTAAGTTTTAAAAAACCGTATTGACATTTATGGAGTTGGGTAAAAATTGTATTACGAGCTGGTGTTATAAGAACCCGCTTGGGATTGTCATAAAATACAAATGCAATATTGTCGGTGTTTTCTAATACTTCGGTACAAACATTTTTAGCTATTTGAAGATACAAATTTTTTAGAGAGGTCATGTTTCTAATTCTTTTAAAATAGTTTGTACAACGGTTTCACAAGAGGCTTTAACTTTTGGGTGCATGGTTTCTACAAAGCTGGTGTTGTTGATACCTATAAGATAAACAGAGATGTTTTTAGGAAAAGCATCTCCTAAGATTTTTTTAGCATAATTTAAACCTTGACTCCACGTCATGCCGTGCAAAAACAACAGTGGATCTTCTACCAACTCTTGAATTACTTCTTCTAGTGGTAGTTTATAAATAGTGCCAATATGTTCTTCAGATTCTAAAACGGCATCTACAACAATTATTCTTTCAAATCCCTGAATACTAAATAATACTTCGAATCCGCAGGTGCCCATATCATAATATTTCCAATGGTCTGTTTCTGGCTTATAGGTACGGGCTAATTGTTCAATAACATAGCAACCAGCTGCGTCGTCGGAGCGAATGGGATTTCCAAATCCTAAAACAACGGTTTTAATAATATGTTATTTAGTTTTAATTAATTCTAAAGTTAGACAGATTTTTACCTTGTTTATCAAAAGCGTGTACCGTACAAACCAAGCAAGAGTCGAACGAGCGAGCAACCAATCCTACTTCAACAGGGTCGTGTGGGTCGGCAATTTCGATACCGGTTAAGGCGGCTTCGATAGCGCCAGCACGCCCTTTTTCGTCGTTGGGTCCTACATTCCAAGTAGTAGGGGCTATAACCTGATAGTTTTTAATTTTTCCATCTTCAATATCAACCCAGTGGGCTAAAGCGCCTCTTGCGGCTTCGGTTGCGCCCCAACCTTGTCCATCACGTAATTGAGGTTTAATATAAAATTCGTCATCTAATACAACTTGGTCTAACCATTCATGTACTAATTTAAATAGTTTGGGTTCTTCGTGCAAACGAGCTAAGGTTCTGGTAAATACGGATGGTCCTTTTTTGCTAATAATGTCGCCAAACAAAGGGTCTTGAATTTGATGTTTTAGATTTTTAGGATTGGCAGCCATTACCACACGGGCTAATGGTCCAACTTCAACAGCATGGTCGTCGTATCTAGGTGATTTAGCCCAAGAGTATTTTTGAGAAAAATCGGTGTTATGTAAATTAGTTGATTTAACAGGCGAAGGCATGGGTTCTTTCCAAGGGTGGGCTGTATCAACGTCTTCGTACCAACTATGCTTAACCGACTCGGTAACTTTTAAATGGCTGAGTTCATGATAATTTTTACCATCAAAAAATCCTGAAGGGCTAATAACAGCTTGGTTGCGGCTTTCAATGGTTGGTTTGTTCCATAAATCTTTGTGGATATAAGTTCCGTAAGCCATAAACTTGCCCAAACCTTGTCCAAAATTATCTAAGCCAAATTCAAGTCCTGCTCTAATAAATAAACCGAGGTCAGAATTTTTTTGACTTTCATTTTCTTCTACCCAAGCTAATAGGTCTTCCCATGTTTTTATTTGTAGATAGCGGTCTATTTTGCAACCTAAGAAAATTGGTTCAAGCCAGTCGTTGCGGAATTGGTTTAAGATAGAATAAGCCCTGGTTATATCATGTAAAGTGGGTGAGCACATAACGCCACCTGGCACCATATAAGAGGAGTGTGGCCATTGCCCGCCAAAGAGCGCATACACTTCAACAGGGCGTCCGGAGGCGGTAAGACCTATTTGAAAGTTTTTGCCGACATAAGGCGCCCAGCGTTTGCATACTTCGTTATAAAGCGGAAATTTGGCAAATTTTTTATTACACATATCAGTAGCAAAAATTGCATAAAACCAGCGGGGAATACTTTGAATGGTTTCGCAACATTGTCCGATAGCTCTTAATAAAAGGGCATTGGGTGGCAGTGTGGTTTTTAAAGCGGTGTCTAAAGCAGAGGACGCACAATATAAGTGCGACCCACCACAAATACCACAAATTCTGGGGGTTACTATTAGCCCCGATTGATAGTCTTTTCCTTTCATTATTTTTTCGAAGCCACGAAACATTGCGGCTTGCGTGTGGGCTTTTACTACTTTGTTACCTTCAATATAAACCCTTACGTCTAAATCTCCTTCCACTCTACCTACGGGAGAAATATTTAATATTTTTTCTGTTGCCATGATAATTTATTTTATTTGATTAATTATTTTGAATACGAACCAACTTTAGTATTAGTAAATACTTTTTCTATACCAGCTTTTAAATAGTAGCCTAATTTGCTATCGCCGTCTGGAACTTCCTTAGGAAATACGCCCAAGTATTTCATGGTAGTAAAGACTGTGCCTGGGGCTAAGTCGTGATGGGGAAAATCGGGTTCTGTACAACCTAAACAGGGGTGGTTGGCACGGGTTTTAGACGACCATCTATTCCATAATATATTATTACAACTCGCTTTTGTTAAAGGACCTCTACAGCCAACTTCGTAAAATAAGCAACCTCCTTTTTTACCAAAGCCACCTTCAATTTTATTGGCAAAGCTATTAACTTTGGTACAACCGGCTTGTACATAGGTGCTAAAAAATGTTTTGGGGCGGTGGTATTCGTCAACTAAAATATCACCAGCGCGACCAGTGGCGATAGCTACGATGATTTGAGTAATCCAGTCGGGGTGAGCGGGGCAACCAGGAATATTAATAACGGGCAAACCAGATTTTGATTTAAAGTTTTCGCCTAAAGCACCACCTTTTACTTTTTTAAGAAATTGCAACCCAACAGATTCGCTAGGGTTAGGGCTTGCGGCAGGGATACCACCATAAGTAGCACAATCGCCTACGGCAACAACAAATTGGGCAACGTTAGCTAATTCTTTAACCCAATCTTTCATAGGTCTTTCAGCAAAATAATTCATAGTACCCGTGCCGTCAGGTCCATTGATTACCGTACCTTCAAAAACAAAAATGTCTAAAGGAATTTCACCCGAGATACATTTTTTTAATAAACTGCCCACTTGTTCACCAATTTCCATACCACAAGTAGGATGCCATAAAATGTTAACTCCAAAATCAACAATCAACTCAACAATGGTGGGTTCTTGGGCGTTTAAAAACGACATGGTGTTGCCACTACAGGCGCCACCTTGTAACCATAATACATTTGCCATATTATTTAATTTTAAAGGGATTGTTATTTATTTTTACTGCGTATTTCATTGAATCCCGATTACAATGATCTACGCATTTTTAAATTTATTTTTACAAAATTTGGATGGCAAAATAATAAATTTTTTACAAAAAAAATATTTTTTTTAATAATTTTTTTTTTTTACCAAAAAAAAATGTATTTTTACCCAAAAAACTATGTGTTTAGCAATTCCAGGTAAAGTTATGAGTATTGAAAATAGATATGATGGCAAAGTAAAATTTGCAAAAGTGTCTTTTGATGGACTTATAAAAGAAGCCAGTTTAGAACTATTGCCCGATGTTCAAATAAACGACTATGTGTTAATTCATGTAGGCGTAGCCATTAGTAAAATAGATGAGCAAGAAGCCGAAAAGGTTTTTCAATATCTAAGAGAAAGCGGCGACTTGGAAGAGTTAGAACCCAATCACGCATTATGAAATACTTACAAGAGTTTGCCGACGAGACATTAGTTAAAGAAGGCATAGAAAAAATAAGGTCTCTGATAAAACATCCGTGGAAAATTATGGAAGTATGTGGTGGGCAAACGCATAGTTTTGTAAAATACGGGCTGTTAGATTTATTACCCAAAACGCTTCAATTGATACATGGTCCAGGATGTCCTGTATGTGTTACGCCGTCTTCGATAATCGATTTAGCGGTTGAATTAGCGCAGCAACCCCAATTTATTTTATGTAGTTTTGGTGATATGTTAAGGGTGCCTGGTACTACCATGAGTTTGCTTGAAGCCAAGTCGCGCGGGGCAGATGTTAGAATATTATATTCGCCACTTGAAGCCATTAAAATTGCTAAGGAAAATCCTCTAAAAGAAGTTGTGTTTTTTGCAGTGGGTTTTGAAACAACAGCGCCTGCAAATGGTTTATCGGTAAAACAAGCGCATCGCGAAGGCGTAAAAAATTATAGTTTATTAAGTGCCCATGTATTAGTGCCACCTGCTATGGAAGCCATATTAAATGATAGCGAAGCCAAGGTAGATGGGTTTTTAGCGGCAGGGCATGTTTGCACCATTATGGGCTATGATGACTATGAACCCATTGCTTATAATTATCATGTGCCAATTGTGGTAAGTGGCTTTGAACCCTTAGACTTGATACATGGTTTATATCGTACCATTTATTTATTAGAAAACAAATCTAATATTGTTGAAAATGCTTACGCACGTGTAGTTACGAAAGCGGGCAACCGCACCGCCCAAGCGCTTTTATTAGAAGTTTTTGAGCCTTGTGATAGATATTGGCGCGGCATCGGCTTAATTCCCAATAGCGGTTTAAAAATAAATAAAACGTATCAAGAGTATGATGCCTTTCATAAATTTTCTTTACAGATTGAATCTGCCAAAGAGAACACAGAATGTATTGCTGGTGACATTTTAAAGGGGATTAAAAAGCCTTTTGATTGTAAGCATTTTGGCAAAAAATGTACGCCATTGTTCCCCTTGGGTGCGCCTATGGTTTCTAACGAAGGGGCTTGTGCGGCTTATTATAATTATGCAAAAATTTAAAATCTATGACATTAGAATGCCCAATGCCTCAAACCGAATTTGATATTATTACTTTAGGACATGGAAGTGGTGGGCAATTGTCTGCCAAATTGTTACAGCAGTTTGTTTTTAATGAATTAACGAATCCTTTATTAGCCACCCAACACGATGGCGCCGTTTTTGAAGCCCATGGAACACTTGCTTTTTCAACGGATAGTTATGTAGTTAACCCCATTTTTTTCCCTGGTGGGAATATAGGCGACCTCGCCATCAATGGCACCTTAAACGACTTAGCTATGTGTGGCGCTACACCCAAATACTTATCACTAAGTTTTATTTTAGAAGATGGTTTGCCAATACAAGATTTTTGGCGTATCATTCAAACCATAAAAAGAATCTGTATTGAACAAAAGGTGTGGATTATTACGGGCGACACCAAAGTAGTTGAGAAAGGAAAGGGCGACAAAATATTTATCAATACATCTGGTATTGGCTTTGTTAATGCAAAAGCGTCTTTGTCTGCTGCACGGGTTGAGATTGACGATTGCGTTATGGTGAGCCATGCAATTGGTTTTCACGGGATATCCATTTTATCGCAACGCGAGGGTTTGCAATTTGAAACAGAAATTAAAAGTGATACGCGTTGTGTTAGTTCGATAGTTCAGGCTTGTTTAGAACGCTATGGGCAAGACATTAAATGGCTACGCGACCCTACCAGGGGCGGTGTGGCAACCTCTTTAAACGAATTAGCCGAAGCGATAGATTTTGGTATTTCTATTGAAGAAAACGCATTAAAAGTTGACGGGCTTGTAAAGGGGGCTTGTAGTTTATTTGGCTTAGATCCTTTATTTGTGGCAAATGAAGGGGTTTTTATTGCAGTTGTTTCACCAGCCATTGCCGAGGACATGGTTTTGTTTCTTCAAAACAATAAAGAGAGTGAACTGGCTTTTATTTTGGGAAAAATTTGTGCCGATCACCCTAAAAAATTAACGTTAAAATCTAAAATTGGGGGTCGGCGTGTGGTAACGAAACTTTTAGGTGATCAGCTTCCAAGAATTTGTTAAAATGCGTATTCCAGATTTTATATTTTATGGGTCAGATGGTTATCCTTTTGTGGCACCGCGAGGAATATGGATTGTAAACAATATACTTATTGTGTGTAATACCGCATCAAATCAAGTATATATCTGGCATCAAATTCCTACAACACCTTATCAAGAGCCCGACGTTGTTTTAGGCAAACAATCCGGCGAAACTGATGCGTATCATTTTTATTATCCAAGTGGGGTGTGGAGCGATGGCACATGCTTGGTAGTAGCGGATGCTTGGAATCATCGCGTTTTGATATGGCATACGTTTCCTCAAAAGAATTTTCAGGCGGCCGATGTGGTAGTAGGTCAGAAAGATTTTACAACAAATTTTCCAAATGGCGACAAGGTTCAAACGGCACCAAATGCCTATCATTTATATTGGTGTTACGGTGTATTTGTGCATAACCATTCTTTGTATATTGCCGATACAGGTAATAGAAGGATTTTGCAATATTTTAAGATTCCGGAGAATAATTATACGCCTGCCGATAATGTGTTTTGCCAACCTAATTTTTGTTGTCGTGATTTTAATCCGGCCTTTCCTACTTGGCCTTATTCTATTAAAATTTCAGACAAACAAGAAGCGTTAATAACAGATACACAATATTTTAGAGTGCATTATTGGCGCAGTTTTTTTAAAACTGCTTCGATGCCGAGTGACCTTGTTTTTGGGCAAATAAATCACGAGGACAATTTACAAAACAGGGGTTTATTAACGCCGAACGCCCAGGTTTTAAATTGGGTTTACGATGCCCTATTTAGTAACAATTCAAATAAAATTTATATTGCCGACACGGGCAATAGCAGGGTTTTGGGTTTTGAAAACGATGGTCTTACAAACGCCCTAGAAGCCCAAGAAGTTTTTGGTCAAAAAGATTTTAATCAGAATGGCGAAAACAAAATGAGTATCATGGGCGAAGAAAATTATTTATATTGGCCTTTTTCTTTAGCTCAAAACGAGCAATATCTTGTTGTTTGCGAAACAGGCAATAATCGCATCTATTTTTATAAAAAATAAGCTTTTTATGAATTTTGTTTATCTCTATATAGTAGCATTATTTTTAGGTTTTACGCATTCATTTGAAATAGATCATTTAGCGGCGGTGAGTAATTTAATGTTTCGTAACAAAAAGCAATCTATTTTAATAAAATCGGGTATTTTGTGGGGTGTGGGTCATACAACATCTATTCTTGTTATTGGTTTATTAACCGTTATACTTACGGTTCAAATTAACGACTCGATTTATAGGTATTTAGAAAGTGGCGTGGGCTTGATGTTAATCATTTTAGGAATCAGTAAGATTACAAAACTATTTAAAAAAACAACTGACGAGGTTGATAGTCATACCCATCATTTAGCCTATAAAATTGGTATTGTACATGGTTTAGCGGGGAGTGGTTCGGTTGTGGCGTTATCGGTTACTGCAACCCATTCATTTGTACAGGGTTTAGTTTATTTATTATTGTTTGGATTGGGTTCTATTGTTGGCATGTTTTTAGTGAGTTATCTGTTTAGTTATTTGTTTCATAAAAAGGCGTCCAATACAATGCGGTGGTTAAGGGTTGGGGCATTTGTATCAAGTTTTTTATGTGTTTTTTTAGGAGGGTATATTTTATATAATAATTTATTACAAATTACTTAAACTCTTGTTTATAATTTTCTGTTCGTTACCACTATTTTTATAATTTAGGTTGGTTCCTATTGACCTGCGTTTTGAATAAACTCGAGCGTTGTGTGCGCACGGGCTACAAGAAACTCATTGTGGGTTAGGTTTAAAACCTCTTCTGCAAAGCACTTGAGAGTAGTTAACCAACTCGGGTCTTCTGTTTCCGCAGTTTCGATAAGATGGAAATATAAATTGATATAACTTACTAAAGCCACGGCGCGTTCTTCGGGATATTTTGATGATACTCTAATATCAAGGGCTTCAAGAATATAAAATTCAATTTTTTTAAAGCGTTCGGCATCGATATTGGGAAGCATTCTAAGCATTGCGTTTGCCATGTTAATACATAAAGAGGCGTATAACAAAGGCTGTTCAAATTTATTATAAATATGGAGGGCTTCGGCGAATGCAGATTGCGCTAAACCAGCATAAATGTCTTTTTTGTTTTCATATTGGGGGATTTCGGTGTAAATAATCCCTAAATTCATTTGTAAATGCGCGTATTCCAATGGATAGTTGGCTTTAGTAAACACTTTAAAAGACTCTTGATAGTGCCTAATGGCTTGGGTATAGGTATTGGTCTGTTTTCGCTGGGCTAAAATGAGGCTCAAATCGCCAAGTTGTTTATTAATTTTTGCAAGCTCAACAGCCGCTTCTTGGTTTAAATATTGTAGGGCTTCTACTAAAATTTCGTATGCTTTTTCATACGCGGCTATATTTTGATAGTATTGTGAAAGACTAGACTTCCAAACTTGCGTAAAACTTGGGTTTTCTATTATAAAATTTTCTGTAAAACTTATAAGATCCGTGATTATAGGCTCGTTGTTGAAAGCGTTTTCGGTATGAGCTATGTTTTTAAATAAGGTTATTAAAAATGTATATTGAATTTGAGGCGGAATCTTGCGTCTTAATATAGCATAACAACAAGCGGTAGCGGCTTCGATAGACTCAGTTTCAAGATAAAATATTAATAAAAAATATTCGGTATAACTCATCCAAATAGGGTCTGGTGCTAAGTATGAAGCATGTTTAAAATTGTCAATTATATCTTCGATAGGAATTTCAAAAAAAGATTGATGGTAATGGGTTATGATTGCTTTATTATGTTGGATTGCATATTCTTCAAACTGGGAATTGGCAATATATTTATCATAAAGTTTTTCGTAAACAATAGCCTGTTGTAGTATTTGTTGAATGGCTTCAAGATTAAAAGAAAAGAGTGAATTTTGAATGTCGTCAGACATAATTATCTGGTCGTAATTTTCATCTCTAATTTGTAAAACGAGGCTCAAGTTTTGTTTAGTAAGGGGTATGTTTTGAGTATAAACAAGTGGCATGCTTTCTAAAGACCAATCTGGATAATAAGAAATGCCTCGTCGGTTTATTTTTAAATCAAATATTTCATTTGGGTTTTTAGTAAATTCAAACGCAATGTTTTTGCAATTACTTAGAATGTCGTTTACTATTAATTCTAAATCATCTTCAACAGATAATACAATTTTTTTCATAGTTTTATTTTCAATTAAACAAATAGACTCTTGCAAAACTAATGAATAAATAATTAAAAAAGTAAAAAAAATGAATTTTTAAGTAAAAAAATGAAAATAATTTGTATAAAATGATTAACTTTGAAATTGAAATATAAAAGGATTCTGAACTCAAGAGTTTTTTTTGTTTCAAGATATTTTTTAAAAATTAAAAGCACCTTAATAAAACATGCACGAATTGTCTATTATTCACCAAGTTGGCGCTTATATAATCTCAACTCATTCTGAAGCCGAGCTTCAACAGATTGAGGCGTTTGAAATGCATTTGGGTCAATTAAGTAATATTCATCCCGATTTATTACAAAATGCCTATTTAGCTTATCAAGAAACCCATCCTATTTTTAATAAGATCCTCTTAAAAACTACGCTTATTCCAACCGAAATTTATTGTAACCAATGTCATCAAACAACGCAGGTAGAACACTATAAATTTCAATGTAAATTTTGTTTAACACCCTCTCAAAACATTGTCAAAGGCAACGAATTAACCATACATAAAATTATATTTAAAGACTTGTTATGATAAAACAATTTCATCATTTAAGAACTTCAAAAAACACAAGAGGTTCTATTAATTGCGACAACAGTTCCTTTCATCTGCTTCAAGCCAACGATTTTGTTGCCGAAGCAATTCATAAGAAAATGTCTGCCGAAAAAATTTTAGTTGTTAACCTGACTTCGTCGCCAGGGAGTGGCAAAACCTCTCTGTTACAAGCAACAGGCACATTATTAAAAGACAAATTTCACATAAAGGTTTTGGTTGGTGATTTAGAAACCGAGCGAGATGCAGATCGTTTAAAAGAATCGGGCGTTGATGCACTTCAAATTACTACAAGCGGCGTTTGTCATCTTGAAGCACAAATGATTTGGCAAGCCATAGAAAAAATGGATCTTAAAGGAACAGATATTTTATTTATCGAAAACGTTGGTAATTTAGTGTGTCCTTCTTCGTTCGATTTAGGTGAAGACTTTCGCGTAACACTTATTGCTTCCACCGAAGGCGACGACAAACCTAAAAAATATCCTAAGATGTTTTTAACCTCTGAATTGGTTCTGGTAACTAAAACAGACCTGTTGCCCTATGTGCCGTTTAAATTAGAACATTTAGAACAAGACGTAAAAGATATCAATGCCGAAACCGAGATTATTGCCCTATCTTCTTTATCTGGTATCAATCTTGAAGTTTGGATGCATTGGCTAGAAGAACGCGTCCTTTTTAAGAAAAACCAATAATGCTGTGGCGCTTGTTGTTTCATGGTCTTGTGCAAGGCGTTGGATTTAGACCCACGATGCTTCGTACTGCCGAAGCGCATCAATGGAAGATAGAAATCGCGAATACCACGAATGGTGTAGAACTTTATTTTAATGCATTGCACGAAAAAGAAGCCCATTTAAAAACGCAGATATTTTTAAAGAATTTTCCTTCTAAAGCGCACGTAAAAGAATGGCACTTGGCATTATTAGATTCAAGAGTCATTGAAATATCACAAATTATATATCCAAACGAAACCACACCACATTTGTTTATTACGCCAGACCTAAGTTGGTGTCCAGATTGTCAAAAGGAATTTTTAGACACTTTTAATAAAAGACATTTATTTATGTTTATTTCTTGTGCCCAATGTGGTGCTCGTTTTAGCATTTCCCAAAAAATTCCATTTGAAAGACAACATACTTCGCACCAAAACGCCATGTGTTTAGACTGTTCCGAAGAGTATCTAAACACCAAAAATTCAAGATACTTGTCTCAAATAAACACGTGTAACACTTGTAATTTTGAAACAAAAATATACAACTCAAACGAAACTAATACCCTTGTACAATTAAATATATTAGTTGACGCTTTGAAACAAAACGAGGTGGTTGCTTTAAAAGGAATAAGTGGTTTTTATTTAGTTGGCAAAGCTTTAAGCACAGAGGCTATTGGACAAATAAGACATTTAAAAAATAGACCTCTAAAACCCTTGGCCATTATGGCAAAAAACTTAAATCATATCAAAGAGTTTTTTGAAGTAAGCGACGCTGAAGCCAACGCTTTGCTTGATACTTCTGCACCTATTATAATCTTAAAGCCTAAAGATGTTTTTAAAAACAACTATGATATGAAAGCCATTTCTGGAGATACTAATAAAGTTGGGGTTATGATTGCCAGCGCCGGGTTTTTATACTACATAATAGATACCTTGAACGATTTTATGGTAGCCACAAGTGGTAATTTAAGTGGATACCCAATTGAATACAAAAATGATAGTGCTCTAATAAATTTAGCAAATATTGTAAATAAAGTTTGGTTTTACGAAAGAGATATCTTGTTTCCTCAAGACGACTCGGTTTGCGTTGTTTCGCCACAGTATCATACTAAAATTGTGTTGAGAAAAAGCAAGGGCTTAACACCATCTATCTTAGATTTGCCCAAAAGATATACCCCGAACAATGTGTTATGTTTAGGTGCAGAATCTAAAGCTAGTTTTTGTATTGCTTACGAAAACCAAGTGCTTTTTTCGCCGTATTTAGGGAACATGAATAGCTACGAAAAAACAAGTCATTTTGAATATTATTTAAACCAATACCATAAGCTTATTAATTATAAGCCTTTTGATATAATTTATATCGACCAACACCCAGATTTTTTTTATAGAACTTTAAATAGTGCTTGGACTTTTGCTAAAAACGTTCCAGTGGTTGAGGTACAACATCATGTTGCCCATGCCCATGCTTTGTTAGGCGAGTTAAACATTCATCAACAAAACGAGCGCATAGGCATTGTAGTGTTTGATGGACTTGGTTATTATAATAAAGAGACTACTTTGGGTGCCGAGTTATTTGTTTTTAATCATGGTAAAATTGAACAACAGAGCCATTTCCCATTTTATAAATATTTACAAAATAACAAAATGTCGCTTGAGCCACGGGTGTCATATTTTAGCATCATGAAGGGCAAGATTCATTCAAAATTTAAGCAATTTTATACTGAACTTGAAACCAACTGGTTTTTACAAATTTTTGACCAACAAGCCAACACGAATAGCATGGGAAGAGTGGTTGACGGATTGGCTTTTCTTTTGGGGTACGAGCGCCCTATACAAAGTTTTGAAGGTGAAGCGGCGCTTTGGCTTGAGTCGTTTTTATATTCGGGATATAAACACCATACAATTCACTTTAACCAATCGTATCTTTGGGATATAACACAATCTTGGGAAGCGTTTTTTAATTGGATGCTTGAAGATTTATTAGCAGGGGTTCAAAAATATACTATTTGTCTAAAATTTATTAATACCATTAATAAAAACATTCTTTTATGGTGTCAAACCAATAAAATTAGGCATCTTGGCTTAAGCGGAGGTGTTTTTCAAAATGCCATTTGGGTAGATTATTTACAATATGCGTGTTATCTAAACAAAATTGTATTACACGTCCATCAACACCTTAGTCCGAATGACGAAAATATTGCTTATGGTCAACTTATGATTCATTATACATCGTCTGTATAAATAGTTTGCCCTCAATCAATAAATAGTCGAGATCGCCAAATAAAAATAGGACGTTCACAGTATTAACCAAGCCCAACCGTTGCTAAAGACAGTGCTGGCTGCCCCTGCATACTGTTTTCTTAACTCATAAACCGAAATAAACTTTTCAATTAATTTACAACTCAGTAGGTCTGGAATTTCCCCGAGATTGGGTTAAAGGCATCGCCAAAAAAATTCGTGGTTATAATGTCCACCTGCATTATTACGAATTGTTTCAGAATATTTTGAAATATTTGCTAACAGGTCTTCAATGGTTGGTGTGGTGATATTGTTTTCTTTTACAGCAGTTGTTAAGTTTGCTGCGTAACCTGCGGCGTGTTTAGTATAATGTATATCCATGGTTCGGGCATCAATATTCGGTTCTAAAGCGTCATAAGCAAAAGCAAGCGGCGTTTGCTTAACAATAAGTAAGGTATTACTGTCTTTTTTACAATTTATATTGCTTACAAGCATGCCTCCAATTGCAACAGTTGTTGTGTTTTTAATAAATTGACGACGCGCTAAATAATTTCCCATAAAATAATATTGTTTTAATAATTACCAAAGTTATTATTTATTATTATTAAAAAGTAATTTTTACAATTTTATTTATAAAAAACTTTTAACGGCAAGAAAAACTAAACCCAAATGCTGCTTTTGCTTTAGCCACCAACAACAACAATAATTTATGGATTGGAACAGGAAGAGCTAACGTTTATAGCTTTGATGAAATAATCATATTTAACCGAAATAGGTCAAAACAAGAAGACTTAAAAATTATCAACATTCAAAAATATAATAAATTAGTAATTTTTTTAAAAAACTATTTTATATTAAATTTATTATTATTATTACAATGTTAATATGTTAATTTTATATATAAATTACCTTTAAATTTAAAGAAGTTTTTAATGTTAATTTGTTATAACGAATATGTATTAAAATTATTTTATGGTAAACAAAAACTATTTATATATATTTTTTAATAGTAATTATTATTTTTTGATGAATTATTAACATAAAAAGTTGTAAATTTGTGAGTTATAAACATAAATTAACAAAGACCTGTTTCTAAACGAAACTTAATATATGACTACACAATATAATTTTGTTGCAGGTTGCGACGAAGCAGGTAGAGGTTCTTTGATAGGACCCGTTTTTGCCGCTGCTGTAGTTTTTGATAAAAACTATGCTAACCCAACCATTAAAGATAGTAAAATTCTTTCAAAAAATCAAAGAACGCATTTGTATCATATTATAAAACATGATGCTTTAGATTTTGCTATTAGTTTTGTTGATGAACAAACCATTGATAAGATAAACATTTTAAATGCTTCAATTTTAGCAATGCATAAAGCTTTAGACGGGCTAAAATCAAAACCAGATTTTATCTTGGTTGATGGAAATAAATTTAAACCTTACGGCAATATTCCTTACAAATGTATTATTAAAGGTGATGCTTTAATAACTGCAATTTCTGCAGCAAGTATCTTGGTAAAAGTTGAACGTGATAATTATATTTTAAAATTAGCTGAAGAATTTCCAATTTATAATTGGAAAAACAATATGGGGTATGGAACTAAACAACATATTGAAGCCATAAAATCCTTTGGTACTACATCCTATCATAGAAAAAGTTTTTTAATTAAAAGTTTAAAATAAACATTATTTTAGTTATTGCATATACTTTTTTATTAATTCTCGTTCTTGCATTAAATTATTAAAACTAATTTGTTGCGAGTTTAATTTATAATATTCTATTTCATTAAAATCATTAATATCGTTTAATAATATTTTATTGTCTTTAATAAATTGTACAAATTTATCATTAATTTCAATTTTATTATTTAAGAAATTATTTATTTTTTCTAAGAACTTAACTAATATTGGTAGTTTAGTTAAAAAATAAAGTTCTTTAAAATAATTACCAACATTTAAAAGTTCTACTTCTTTATTAGTTTTAGCACTCAATTTTTCAATCCTAATATTTAAAAAACTCCAACAGATTTTCATATCAGTGGTATTTTTAAAATCAAAAAAATTAATTGGAATTAAATGCGAAAATTTCCAATTCTTTCCAAAATTGTTCCATTGAATCTCATCATTAAAGTATAAACTATACCATTTTCTAATATTTTCTATATCTAAACCAAAATAAGGCGCATATTGGATACTTGGTTTTTTTTCTATAACATATCTTCTAAAATTGAGTTGCCATTTTTTCTTTTCTCTTTCAATTTCTAAATTCACCGTTTCATTAAGTTTTGGTGTCCATTTTTTTCTTGTTTTTTTCATAAAATTTTTTCAATAAAATATTTTCTTGTTTTTTCATTATTTTTTTTTCTAACTCTGTCCTGTCTTTAAACCCTTTTAAATGTAATAATCCATGAAAAATGATTCTTAAATATTCATTTTCTAAATCTACATGAAACTTATTTGCATTTTCTTGAATGATATCTGTACTAATAAATAGTTCGCTTTCAATTGGATTGGTATTGTATTCAAAAGTTATGATATCGGTACAATAATCATGTTGTAAATATTTTTTATTTATTTTTTTTATATAATATTTAGAACAAAATATTATATTTATATATTCTATTTTGTTTTTAAAACATGTTTTGATAAATTTTTTTATATTATTATATGGTAAGATTGGTTTTTTTAATTTAACTTTGCCAATAAATATTAGAGTTATCATATTTAATAGTATAACGTAATTTTGATAATTTTAATACTTTATTTAATATTTTTTTTATGAATTTAACTGAACTTAAAATTGGAAAGCAAGCTAAGATTATCAAGGTTTTAGATTCGCCTTTTTACACAAAACTTTTAGAAATGGGATGTTTACCTAATGAGGATATCATAATAACATGTAAAGCACCTTTTGGTGACCCTTTAGCAATAAATCTTGGAGAAGCCTATAATTTAAGTTTAAGATTTGAAGAAGCCAAATCAATTTTAGTTGAGTTAATATGAAAATAGGTTTATATTTTGGCTCTTTTAATCCAATTCATCAAGGACATCTTATTATTGCTAATCATTGTTTAAATAGTAAGATAGTTGAGAAGATTTGGTTTATAGTTTCCCCTCAAAATCCCCAAAAAAATTTAAATGATATGCTCAATCCAGAACTTCGATTATTATTAGTGGATTTAGCCATTTCAAATAATTCAAATTTTCAATCATCTCAAGTAGAGTTTTATTTATCTAAACCCTCTTATACCTACAATACTATGATTCATTTAAAAGCAACCTATCCTCAAGATACATTTTATATAATACTTGGTTCAGACTCATTCATTAATTTACCTCATTGGGCTCATTATGAGTTATTATTTAATGAAAATTTATTTATAGTTTATGAACGCTTTAATTATATGATAAACAATAAAGAATCTTATAATAAAGTTTTTTTTTTAGATAATACCCCTATTATGAATTTGTCATCTACATTTATTAGAGATTTAATTTTAAAAAAACAATCTATAAAATATTTAGTTCCGGAAAATGTTGAAAATTATATTATCAAAAACAAACTTTACATTTAATTTATTGTTACACAATTCACGTTTCAAAATGAAACAATTAAAAAACCATCTATTTAAAGT
>JASGCT010000051.1 GCA_030053915.1 Alphaproteobacteria bacterium | reverse complement strand
CAATCCATACGAGTTGTATTTAGAACCATAAAATATAGGATTACCGCCAGTTCTGGAGCAAATGGAACTATCAGTCCGATTGGTGATACATTAGTTGATTTTGGAACAACACTTATATATAAAATAACTCCCAATCCTGGTTATGAAATCGATAGCTTATTTATTGATGGTGTATTAACTTTTAATACTAATTTATATCAGTTTGAAAATATAAATAAAAATATATCAATTCGAGTAATATTTAAATTTTCAAAATTATTAATACGTTCTTTTGCAGGTATCAATGGAACAATTTCACCTTTAGGGGATACATTGGTATTTAAAGGTGACGCTATTAGTTATTCAATAATACCTAATATTGGCTATGAAATAGATAGTATCTTAATTAATGGAATTAAAGTATCTAATATAAACAATTTTATTTTTAATAATATTAGTGATAATCAAACTATCCAAGTTTGGTTTAAAATTAAAACTTTCACAATTTCAGCATTTGCAAATAATAATGGAACTATATCACCGAACGGAGATACAATTATCAGGTATGGAAATCGTCCAATTTATAACATATCTCCAAATTCTGGTTATCAAATAGATAGTATCTTAGTTAATGGTCTTAAAGTCTTAAATAATAATGTTTACCAGTTTGATAGTGTAAAAGAAAATAAGTCAATACAGGTTTGGTTTAAATTAAAAACCTTTACAATTTCTGCTATTGCTGGTTTAAATGGTTCAATATCTCCACAAGGAGATACCAATGTAAATCTTGGATCCAATATAAGTTATAAAATAGTACCAAATATTGGATATCAAATAGATGTGATACTTGTGAATGGTATTAAAGTTACTAATGTTAATACATACCAATTCAATAATATACAAGAAAATAAAACCATTCAAGTTAGTTTTAAAAGTTTGAGATATACAATAACCTCTACTTCTGGAACGAATGGAAAAATATCTTCAAATAGTCCTTCTATCGTTGATTATGGTAGCCGTCCAATTTTTACTTTTACACCCAATTATGGCTATGAAATTGATAGTATAACTATAAATGGAATTAAAATACAAAATACACTAACATATCAGTTTGATAGTATTAAAGAAAATAAAATTTTACAAGTTTGGTTTAAATTAATTAAATATACTGTTACAGCGCTTTCTGATAGGTTTGGTATTATATCACCTGGCGGGATTACAAATTTTAATTTTGGAAGTCAACCCATTTATAGTTTTATACCTAATTTTGGTTATCAAATTGATAGTGTTGTTGTTAATGGGAAACGTGTAATAAGTTCAAACCCATATCAGTTTGATAGTTTAAATGAAAATAAAGTAATTCAAGTCTGGTTTAAAATTAAAAAGTATAAAATTAATACCCTTGTAGGTTTAAATGGGACTATCAGCCCCAATGGCGATACGTTTATAAATAGCGGATCAAATATTGAATATCTTATTAAACCTAATAATGGTTTTGAAATTGATAGTTTGATTATAAATGGAAATAAAGTTATAAATGCTTTAAGATATACTTTTATAAATGTTACTGGTGATAGTTCAATTAAAGTTGTGTTTAAACGAAGTTTACCAAGCATCAATTTGATTACATTAACTGTAACAAATCCCACATGTCGTGGAAATTATGGACAAGCAAGGTTTAGTATAGTTGATACTACTTATTACAATATCTTGCAAATTAAAAATACGATTTCAAATTCTATAAAATATTTTAATGTTAAACAGTTTAATGTTATTATAGATAGTTTAAATGCTGATACGCTTTATGAGGCAACTTTTATTGCACCCAATAGTTCGCTCTCTGCCAGAACGTTTACATTTACTTTAAGTCAACCACAATCTTTAGCAACATTTTCAGATTATAATTCTAATTCTAAAGAAGTTACAATTAGTTTATCTGGCGGAACTGATTATATAGTAACTGTAAATGGAAAAACCTTCACAACAAATAATAGCTATGTTAATTTACCTTTAGTTGTTGGATTAAATAAAATTCAAGTTAAAACGAATTTAGAATGTCAAGGCGTATATGAAGAGTCCATTTTAGTTTCAGAAAATATGTCTCTGTTCCCAAATCCGTCTCAAAATTATACAATATTAAGTACTGATGGTTTATCTGCAGAATACCAAATTGAAATTGTTTCAGATAGAGGTCAAGTATTTTACAATGAAAATAGAACTGTAGATATTTATAAAAATATTCGTCTAAATCTATCTTCATTACCAATTGGAATTTATTTAGTTAGAATAAAATCAACTTTATCAAACCATCAATCAACTTTACTTAAATTAATTAAACAATAATTTTAAAAACAAAACATATTTTATGAATTTCAATTTTCCAGATGCAGTAAAAAAAATTTTTATGCAATTATCTCATTTTGCAAGTGAAACCAACCAACCCATTTTTGTCATTGGTGGTTTTGTTAGAGATACCATTCTTAAAAGACCCACAAAAGATATTGATATTGTGATTACTACAGATTGTTTAGATTTTGCTGAAGGGTTTGCTTTAAAGTACTACCCTCGTACCACTGTCAATTATTTTAAAACGTATGGGACAGCTCAGATTAAACTTGAACAATTTGAAATCCAATTTGTTACGAGCCGTTCTGAAAGTTATGAAAAAACAAGCCGCAATCCCATTGTGGCTAAAGGAAGTTTAGAAGATGACCAAAAAAGACGCGATTTTACAGTAAATTGTTTAGCAATTAATTTATCAAAAGATAATTATATGGCACTTTCAGACCCATTTGATGGTATTCAAGACATATTTTATAAGCTTCTTAGAACACCTTTACAACCTGAAAAAACGTTTTCTGATGATCCTCTAAGAATGTTAAGAGCTGTTCGTTTTGCCACACAGCTTGAATTTACAATTGAAAAAAATACTTTTATAGCTATCCAAAAAATGGCTTTTAGGTTAGATATTGTTTCGCGAGAAAGAATAGTAGATGAGTTACAAAAAATTATGGAAAGTCCTAAGCCATCTATAGGTTGGTATCTTATTGACCAAACAGGGCTTTTAAAACATATTCTTCCTGATTTAGATAAAATGAAAGGTGTAGAAAATTTAGATGGTATAGGACATAAAGATAATTTTGACCATAGTTTACAAGTTTTAGATAATGTAGCTTCTGTTTCAAACGACCTTTGGTTGCGATGGGCAGCTCTTTTACATGATATTGGTAAACCTAAAACAAAAAAATTTGATGAAAAAAATGGCTGGACATTTCACGGGCACGAAGTAGTGGGATCAAAAATGGTTGCTAAAATATTTTTTGATTTAAAAATGCCTAAAAATGAAAAATTAGATTTTGTTCAAATAATAATTTATCTGCATCACCGACCCATAAGTTTAACTAAAGAAAATATTACTGATAGTGCTTTACGAAGACTTATTTTTGATGCTGGTGAAGATTTAGAAAAACTACTTTTGCTTTGCCGAGCAGATATAACTAGCAAAAATAAAGAAAAAGTTACTCGATATTTAAAAAATTTTGAAATTGTTGAACAAAAATTAAAACAAGTTGAAGGCGCAGACCAACTTAAAAATTGGCAACCTCCTGTAAATGGCGAGCATATTATGAAGACCTTTAACCTTGAGCCATGTAGGCGTGTTGGTATTATTAAAGAGGCCATTAAAGAAGCAATTTTAGAAGGGACAATTCAAAATAATTTTAAAGAAGCTGAACAATATATGTTTAAAATTGCTCAAGAAATAGGTCTTATAAATTAAAAATTAAATTATTTTTTTTGTTTAAATAAAAAGTTGTAACTTGCCTCAAAAAATTATGAAAAACATTTTTTTTATTTTATCACTCGGCTTTATTAGTTTATTTTTAACACATTGTAAAGCACCACAACAATTAGAAATAAAGGTAGTAGAGGGTTTAAATTTTGATATTAGTAAAATTAAAGATAACAAAATTGGCGTAAACATTATTGTTCATAATCCTAATAAAAAAAGTATTGACATTGAAAAAGTAGAAATAGCCGTTTATTTAAATCATGTACAAGTTGGAATCATTAAAGACCCTGCAATCTACACTTTTTTACAAGAATCAACTATTGAAATGACCCTTTATATTCAAATTCTACCCGATGCAATACCTGAAATTATGAAAGCTATCCTGCCTGGTCAAAAAAATACAGTAGTTCTAACCGGTTATGCTTATGCAAGTTCTATGGGCTTTACTAAAAAATTATATTTAACAAAAACTATTCAATTATAAATTATTTTCAAATTTTATTCAATCTTGGACTCCAACTACTTTTATATAAATAAAACATTTAAATTTTCAAATTTATGAAAATAAAATTAGCCTTATTATTTGTTATCTGTATGATATATAAATTAAGCTTTACTCAAAAAAATTCAAAACCTAAACTTGTTATAGGTATCGTAATAGACCAAATGCGGTACGATTATTTAGAAAAATTTAAACCAATATTTGGAAATAAAGGGTTTAATCGGTTAACCTTGGAAGGCAGTAATTGTACCAACGCAATGATTCCATACCTTCCAACTGTTACTGCTTGTGGTCATGCATGTATCGGAACTGGATCCGTGCCATCTTTACACGGCATAACAGGTAATGTGTTTTATGATTATAGTAATAAAAAACAAACATATTGCGTTGAAGATGCGTCTGTTACTACAATTGGTAATAATACAGAAAATAAAGTTGGCAAAATGAGCCCCAAGAATCTTTGGACAACAACTTTTGCCGATGAGCTTAAAAGTCATTATAATTTCAAAAATAAATCCTTTGGAATTTCAATTAAAGATAGAGGTGCTATTTTACCTGCTGGACATGCTGCAAATGCCGCTTATTGGTATGATTCAAAAACAGGAAATTTTGTAACGAGCTCATATTATACTAATAGTTTACCCACTTGGCTTACAAATTTTAATAATAGAAACCTTGTAGATTCATTTTATAAAACCCCTTGGACATTATATAAACCTAACAAAATATATGAAGAATTTGCTGATATTGATGATGCTAGCTATGAAAATAACGCTTTTAATAAATTATTGCCGCCTATTTTTCCATATCAGATAAACGATTTTATTAAAAAAGATTATAATAAGATTAATTACACACCATTTAGTAATAGTATATTAACAATGTTAGCCCAAGAACTTATAGTTAATGAAAATTTAGGCAGTACTAATAATACAGACTTTTTATCTATAAGTTATTCATCACCAGATTATATAGGACATTCTTTTGGACCTAATTCATGGGAATTACTTGATGCTTATTTACGATTAGATCTAACTATTGAAAATTTGTTAGAATTTTTAGACTATAAATTAGGAAATGGTAATTATACTTTGTACTTAACAGCCGATCACGGCGTTGCACCGATTGCTGGTTATTCTAATAAACATAAAATTCCTTCAGCAATATATTCTGATAAAGACTTAAAAAATGATATATTAAATTGTTTAAAACAGAATAATTTGCCAGAATCACTAGTTATAGATGTGATGGAATATGATTTGTATTTAAATAAATTTGTCCAAGATTCATTAAAGTTATCGAACGCTCAAATCCACCACCTCTTAAGAAGAGGTTTTATGGAAAATAATTATATTATTGATGTGGTAGATAAAACCAATTTGGCAAATACGATTTTACCAGACTACCTTAAAAATATGATTCAAAATGGCTATAATGTTAAAAGAAGTGGAGAAATATTTTTTGCACCTAAAGGTCAAATCGTTAATAATTACAGCGAAAAAGGCACAAGTCATAGTGTAAATTATAATTACGACCGCCATATTCCTTTGATATTTTTTGGCTGGGGCATTAAATCTGGTAATATGAATAAAGTTGTTTTTATGACAGACATTGTATCTACACTCTCAACTTTGTTAAAGATTCAAGAACCAAGTGGTTGCATTGGTAAGCCAATCAATGAAGTTTTAAAACATTAATGAAGTATCAATTCTTGGATTTATAACTATAATTTCAGAATTTATAATTTTATTTCTTTTTATTTAAAATTCCAATAAATTCATTTTATTTCATTTTTATAAATTTTACTACAAAAATTATTAATGTTTTTACAATTAAATGCACTATTTTGCGTTTATAATTAAGAAATTATGCCAAAAAAAAATAAAGATAGTTTGCCGAATTCTCATGATAGTTCTGAAGTACCTGATTTTAAACCAGCCTTTCCAGAGTTTTCAACGGCAAAATCTAGGAAACTTTTAGGAATATTTTTAGTAATGAATGGATTATTTCTTTTTATCTCATTTTGTTCATATCTTTTTACTTGGCAAGAAGATAATTCGTTAGTAACCAGTTTTTGGAACTTATTTTCGGATGACGAGGTAGTTGTTAAAAATTTAATGGGTTTTTTAGGCGCCTATTTTTCTTATATATTTATTGTCAAAGGCTTTGGCTTAGCATCCTTTGTTATAGCCTGGTTATTATTTATTTTTGGAGCTCATTTAATTAAACCTCTTAAAACGTTTAATAGTTTTAAGGTGCTTTTTAATTCGATATATTTATTGCTTTTTATTTCAATTTTGCTCTCTACAATTTTACCTCAAACTATCTTTACATTTGGTGGCGATTTAGGCATATTTATGAAAAATGGACTTATACGTTTAGGTGGCTTTGTTGGTATTATTGGTTTACTTATCTTTATGGGGTTTGCAATTATATTTATTAATTATAATATTCATGATATTTTAGCAGTATTTAAAAGTCCTGCTACAACATTTATACCAAAAGAAAATGTTGATAATAAACAAAATATTCAAACAAATCACGAACCTTCAGTTCAAGAGGTAAAAAATCCTACCAACAGTAATGTTGAAATCATTGAACCCATTGTAGAATTGTCCTCACAAAAGATCCCTTCAAATACCATAACTTCGGCACCGGAGGATATTGTTGTAGTTATAAATGCACCAACAAATGAGGATTCTAATTTTGAGATTATTGATAAAAATGAATTATCGAGTTCTGGACTAACATCAGTTTTAAAACCTAAGAATACCGGTATCTATCCAAGTACCAAAGAAGAGGATTTTAATGCTAATTTTAAAAAAGGTGATTTAAAACTTGAAATTAATTTTGACAATACAGAACCTAGTTCACAACCTCAAAATAATAATTTTCAACTGGTAGAAAAAGCTGCAAAAACAGATTTTATTCCTGAAGTTCCCTATGATCCAAATTCAGAATTGAGTCAGTATAAATACCCAACCATAGATTTACTTGATGTTCATACTACCGAAAAGGCAAATGCTACAGCGGAAGAGTTAGAAAGTTATAAAAATTTAATCATCGTAAAGTTGCGTGAACATAGCATTGAAATTCAAAGTATTTCAGCAACCATTGGTCCTACAGTAACCTTATTTGAAATTATCCCGGCACCTGGCATTCGAATAAGTAAAATCAAAAATCTTGAAGATGATATCGCACTGAGCTTAGCGGCTTTAGGCATCCGTATTATAGCACCCATTCCAGGAAAAGGGACTATCGGTATTGAAGTACCCAATATTAAAAAAACCATTGTAGGAATCAGAACTTTATTGTCCTCCGAAAAGTTCACAAATTCAAATTTTTCCTTACCAATTGCCCTCGGCAAAAAAATTAATAATGAAAATTTTATTGTTGACTTGGCTACGATGCCACACCTTTTAATGGCAGGTGCTACTGGACAAGGTAAATCTGTAGGCATCAACGCAATTTTAGTATCATTACTTTATAAAAAACATCCCTCACAGCTAAAATTTGTATTAGTTGACCCTAAAAAAGTTGAATTGAGTTTATACAAAACCATCGAAATGCACTTTTTAGCTAAATTACCTGGCGAAGAAGAAGCTATTATAACAGATACTAAAAAGGTGATTAATACGTTAAATGCGCTTTGTATTGAAATGGATAACCGTTACGATTTATTAAAAGCCTCTGGCTGCCGAAATATTAAAGAATATAATGCTAAATTTATCGACCGAAAATTATCGCCAAAAGAAGGGCATCAATTTTTGCCATTTATCGTTTTAGTAGTTGATGAATTTGCAGACCTCATTATGACTGCTGGCAAAGAGGTTGAAATGCCCATAGCTCGATTAGCCCAATTAGCCCGAGCCATTGGTATTCATTTAATTATTGCTACACAAAGACCTTCAGTTAATATAATTACAGGTACAATTAAAGCTAATTTTCCGGCACGTGTTGCTTTTAAAGTATCGTCAAAAATAGATAGCCGAACTATTTTAGATATGGGTGGTGCCGATCAATTAATAGGACGTGGCGATATGTTAGTTAATTATAATGGCGACCTGACCCGAGTACAATGTGCGTTGGTTGATACGCCCGAAGTAGAACGAGTTTGCGAGTTTATAGGACAACAAATTGGTTATCCACAACCTTTTTATCTACCAGAATATATCGATGAAAAGGAACTTGAAAATGATAAAAATTTTGATATGCAATCAAAGGATAGTTTGTTTGAAGACGCTGCTAAATTAATTGTTCAAATTCAATTAGGCTCTACATCATCAATTCAAAGAAAAATGAAACTTGGCTATAATAGAGCTGGTAGAATTATGGATCAGTTAGAAGCGGCAGGTATTGTAGGACCCGGACAAGGAAGCAAACCCAGAGAAGTTAAAATAAAAACAGAATACGAACTTTTAGAATTGCTTAGAAACCTTCATTAATGTATTTAATGTCATGTACTTTTTAGGATTTTTGGCTGTACTTTTTTCTAAAAAATCAAAATCTAAAAAATCAAAAGTGGCTATTATTAGAATTGATCATTTAGGCGATTATTTGCTGTGGCGTCCTTGTTTAAAACCAATGGTTGCATATTTTAAATCACTCAACAAAGAGGTGATATTTATAGGCAACAACGTTATAAAACAACTTTTTGAATTAGAGATGGGTTATTTAAAAATGACGCCTATTTGGATTAACAAATCTAAATTTAATAACAACCTTCTATATCGTTTTAAACACCTTCAAACTATGTACAGACATAATTTTGAAACAGTCATTAACCCAACATTATCAAGAGCTAGAACATTTGATGACGCTTTAGTTTGGGCATGTAAAGCAAAGTATAATATAGGCTGGGCATGGACTGGAAATCGATATAAAAATCATGAAAAATTATGGAATCGTTATTTATATACACAAACATGTAAACTGGTTAATAAGACTCAATTTGAACAACTAAGCAACATACAATTTATGAATTTTGTGTGTCATTCAAATATTGTTAATTTAAATTTTTATTTGAAACCAATGTCTATCCAAACCAATGTATTTAAAAAAATGGAAATACTTGAGCCTTTTTTTATAATTTTCCCAGGCTCTGGAAATAATAACAGACGCTGGAATATAGAAAATTTTGTAACTGTTGCTACTTTTATTTATCAAACCTACAATTATATGCCCATTATTTGTGGAACACTAAATTCTGATAAAAACGTATGCGAATTATTTAGTAATAACTTTAAATTTCCAATGATAAATTTATGTGGAAAAACAAACGTATTGTCTTTAATAGAACTTTGTAGTAGAGCAAAATTAGTAGTATCAGTTGATACTGGAGCATTTCATATAGCATCCGCTTTACAAACACCTTGTGTAGGTATTTTTAATGGTGATTTTTATGGAAGATTTTCACCGTATCCTCAAAACTATACAAATTCCAAATCTTGTTATCCCCAATCTTTTTTAGCAGAAATAAACGATAATCAAAATCTGCCAAAATTTGAAAATTTCTCGCCTTATAAATATGACGATGTGAGTACTGCTCAAGTTATAGCGCAAATAAAATTTTTGTTTGATAATGTAAACTAAATAGTTATTCTACACCCAATTTTATAAAATAACGTTTCAAATTAGATTTTTATTTTTTCTTGTTGCTTACTAGCACTTATTAGTTTATTTAGTCTTAACAACTGCGTGTCTTCTCGTTTGGCAGATATAACCCAATACGTTGTCATTTTTTGATAGTAGGGGGTTTGATTTCTATAAAATGCCCAGGCTTGAGGTTCTTTTTCAAAAAGAGAAAGAAAATTTTTTGAAAACTCAAAGGATTCATTTTCATGAGCATAGATACCCGATTTTTCAGTTTGACGGCAATTAAAAGCAGTAAGACCCGCTTCTGTCATCAGCCCTTGCTGTTGCAAAGCATACACTTTATTAATATTAATAGTACTCCAAATACTGTTTTTTTTTCTCGGCGTAAAGCGGCGGCAATAGCTTTCAGCATCAATTGTTCTAACAACACCATCAATCCAACCATAACATAACGCTTGGTCAACCGCATCAGACCAGGCAAGGATCGGTTTAAGACTCCCCTTTTTATAAAACCCTACTAAGACTTCTTTTTCTATCTTATGATTTATTTCTAACCAATTTCTAAATGCGTTTTTGTGAATAAAGAAATGAATGGTTTGCTTTTTTTCTAACATAGTTGCCTTTTTGTTTAGCAAGATACGAATAAACGCGATTATTTTTAATATATTTTAAAAAACCCTACCTAAAAATTATTTTTTAAGTTCATGATTTTTTTTTAAATAAGTGTTGTACCTTTGCTTAAATATTTAAATTACTTTTATTTATTATAAAATGACAAATTTTGGAATTTTCGCCCGTAGCTAATATGGTTTTACAATTGGTAAACCAAACCAATTTATCGATGTTTATTACTGGCAAGGCTGGAACAGGAAAAACCACGTTATTACATGAAATTGTTAGCACTACTCATAAAAACACTATCGTTGTAGCCCCTACAGGTATTGCTGCTATAAATGCTAAAGGTGTTACAATTCATTCTCAATTTCAGTTAGCGCCTGGATGCTTTATCCCAGACACTATCTTTAACGATTCTTTACAATCACAAACTCAAAAATTTTATAATAAAACCACTATATTTTCTAATTCTAAGATGAATGCAGCACGTCTAAAAGTTATACAAACTTTAGAATTATTAATCATTGATGAAGTGAGTATGTTACGTGCCGATTTATTAGATGCCATTAATTTTAAGTTACAAAAAATAAGACGAAAAAATACTTTATTTGGTGGGGTTCAAGTAGTGTTTATTGGCGATTTATTACAACTGCCGCCAATCTATAATAACGAAGAGTGGTCAGTCTTGCAAAATTATTATCAAAATCTCTATTTTTTTTCTGCACAATGTTTAAAAGACAACCAACCCCTCTATATCGAATTAACTGAAATTTATCGGCAAACAGATGCAACCTTCATCTCCATACTCGAAAATTTAAGAAACAATAAAATTTCTGACACTGACAAAAATTTATTACAAAAAAATATCAAACCTTTATTTGATATTAAAAATAACCCTGGTTATATTTTGCTTACAACCCATAACTATAAAGCCGATGATGTCAATCGCTCTTGCTTAGAAAGCATTCAAAAACCAATTTTTAAATATGAAGCTAAAATCACCGGAGACTTTCCAGAAAAAATTTTTCCAATGGATTCTGTATTGTCGCTGAAAGTTGGAGCACAAATTATGTTTTTAAAAAATGACTTAAATGTTGAAAAACATTACTATAATGGGAAAATGGGCGTTATCGAAAAATTATCAAACGATGAAATTTATGTACGATTCCCTGAAAATAATAAAATTATCGAAGTTGAAAAATATGAATGGAAACATATTAAATATGACGTTGACCCAATAACCCAAGCAATTAAGGAGGATGTGATTGGTACTTTTGTACATTTTCCACTTAAATTAGCCTGGGCTATTACAATTCATAAAAGCCAAGGACTTACATTTTCTAAAGCAGCTTTGGATGTCAGTCAAGTTTTTGTTCCTGGACAATTATATGTCGCTTTGTCGCGTCTCACATCTTTAGAAAACATGGTTTTAATGAACCCACTGCCTTTAAATGGATTAAAAACCGACACAGTTTTATTAGAATATAATCTTACAGTGGCCAATGAAAAAACCATACATGAATTTTTAACACATGGCAAACAAAAATTTTTAATTGAAATGCTGCAGCATTGCTTTAATTGGCACGATTTAATAAAACATTTTGAAATGCACGTAAATTCGTATCAATTAGATGCAGAAAAATCAGAAAAAACAAAACACGCCAACTGGGCAAACAACTTACTTACAACATTTCTTGAATACTATAATTTATCACAAAAATTTAAAAATCAATTGTATAATTTAAGCCTTAATCCAATGGTAGAGGTTACAATTTTATTAGAAAGAGTCAAAGCCGCAAATCAATATTTCTTGCCTAATTTAGAAAAAATTCATTTTAATATTTTAGAAAAATTAGATAGTCTTCAAAAAACTAAACATGTTAAAGATTTTTTTTTAGAAGTATTAGAGTTAGAAGTGTCATTGTACCAAACTATTTTAGCAATATTAAAAGCAGAACAATATATAGTAGCGTCTTCAGCAGGCTTACCCATCAATAAAATTAATTTACAAAATGATACAATTCAAAACTATAAATCTAATTTATTATTAAAAGTTCGAAACATTGTCAAATCCAAAGGAAGCGTTTTAGATGATGATTCCTATTATGAAGTAACATTATATGAATCTAAGACTAAAAAAGAACCTAAATTACCTAAAAAATCCACCCTTGAAGAAACCTTTGAATTATGGCAAAAAAATCCTAATATCGATGCTATTGCACAAGCCAGAACGATGTCTATTTCTACTATTGAAGGACATCTCGCAAAATTAATAAAAGAGAAAAAAATTGAACTTAACCAATTATTAAATACCGAAAAAATTGAACAAATAAGTAGTTTGTTTCAAAAAAATCCTGATAAAACAATTGGCGAACTTAAAGACCTTTGTGGTGATACCTTTAGTTGGTCAGAATTAAGATATTTTAAATCATATAACATATAATTATTTTTAAATAGTATGATAAAATTAGAATTTAAAGTTAATATCAATTGCACACCCGAACATTTATGGTTGTGTCTTTGGGAATCAGAATATTACAAGCAATGGACACGTATATTCACACCCGGTAGTTATTATAAAACCGAGGCATTTATCCAAGGTAGTATAATCCATTTTCTAAGCCCCGAAGGTCATGGTATGTATAGCCGAATTGAAACCTTAGAACCCAATAAATACATAGTTTTTAAACACCTTGGCGATATTAAAGACTTTCAAGAGCTACCTATTGAAAATAATCCACCTGATTGGATAAATGCATTAGAATCTTACACCATTACTAAAAACGAACACGGGGTTGAACTTCATGTTATAGCCGATACCATCGATGATTGCGTGTCTTACATGAAAAGAACATTTCCTTTAGCCCTTCAAGAACTTAAAAAAATAGCCGAATAATCAAACTTTAAAAAAAATTTACCATTTTTTATGGTATTCTTAAAAATTATGCTATCTTTGTTTGTTAATTGTAATTTTAAAAACTTATGAATGTTATAATAAAAGATAAAAAATACGATGCAGTGATAGTAGGATCCGGCGCTGGCGGTGGTATGGCATGTTATGTTTTAGCAAAAGCAGGCTTAAAAGTTTGTCTTTTAGAAGCCGGTCCTATGTGGGATCCTGCCATCAATTCTGCGCAACTTAAAAACGCTTACGACTCGCCAAGACGCGGCGCAAGTAATAAATATCGTCCTTTTGGTGAATTTGATGCTAACTACGGTGGCTGGGATATAGAAGGTGAGCCTTTTACCATCGATGAAAAAAGTGCCAAATGGGACTGGTGGCGCGGTAGAATGCTCGGTGGACGAACCAATCACTGGGGAAGAATATCATTACGTTTTGGTCCAAAAGATTTTAAAGCCTATTCAAAAGATGGACTTGGAGACGATTGGCCAATTGGCTACGAAGACGTAAAACCTTATTACGATAAAGTTGACCAACTTATTGGTGTTTTTGGCACGAATGAAGGTTTACCTAACGACCCAGACGGTATTTTTCTACCACCTCCTAAACCACGTCTCCACGAACTCTATATTAAAAACGCTGCTTCAAAATTAAAAATTCCAGTCATCCCTTCCAGAATGTCGATGCTCACCAAAAAAATTAACGACGAACGCGGTGCCTGCTTCTATTGTGGACAATGTAATCGGGCTTGCACGGTTTATGCCGATTTTTCGTCCTCCTCATGTTTAGTAAAACCTGCCTTAAAAACTGGAAACGTCGATTTGATTTGCGATGCCATGGCTCGCGAAATTCTCACCGACAAATATGGCTTAGCCACTGCCGTTTCATACATCGACAAAAATACACTTCAAGAATATCAAGTATATGGACGCACCATCGTAGTTGCGGCTAGTGCCTGTGAATCCGCCAGACTTTTACTGAACTCAAAATCACCGCGTCATCCCAATGGTTTAGCCAACGAGAGCGATGTAGTTGGAAGATACCTACACGACTCCACTGGTGCCGCACTCGGCGGAATATTGCCACAACTCTTCGACCGTAAAAGATATAATGAAGATGGGGTAGGCGGTATGCACGTTTATACTCCATGGTGGCTCGATAATAAAAAATTAGATTTCCCTCGCGGCTACCATATTGAATACTGGGGCGGTATGACCAGCATGCCCACCTACGGATTTGGTATGGGTATGGAAAGTATCAATGGTAAAATTGTTATCAACGGCAAACAAAAACCAGCCGGAGGTTACGGCGTTTCTTTAAAAGAAGATGTGCGTTATATGTTCGGCGCTAATATTGGCTTCGGTGGACGTGGCGAAGCCGTGCCAAATATCAACAATTATTGTAAAATAGACGACTCCGTGGTTGATAAATACGGTATCCCCGTCCTTAAATTTCACGTCAACCATAGCGATTACGAAATAAAACAAGCTAAACACATGAAAGAAACCTTCAAGGAACTCATGCATGAATTAGGCGGGATTATTACTTGGGGACATCTTGACGATGAAACCAATAATTATGGCTTAGCCAACCCCGGTAACATCATTCACGAAGCTGGCACCGTAAGAATGGGTAACAATAAACGCACATCCGCTCTAAATAAATATTGTCAAGCCCACGATTGCAAAAACCTCTTTTGTGTTGACGGTGGCGCCTTTGTATCACAAGCCGATAAAAATATCACCTGGACCATCTTAGCACTTTCGATGCGTACCTCGGAATACATGATTGAAGAAATGAAAAAAAATCAACTTTAAATTATTTTATGGATAGACGTAAAACCCTAAAAACCTTAGTATTTTCAAGCGTTTCAGCCAGTGTTGTCCTAAGTGCCTGTAACAATAACGATACCGATAAAAAAAATAATGACGTGGCAGTTACCGATAATTTGTATCGCACACCTGAAGAAATGAAACAAATGGATGCACTTAAAATACAAGGAAATTTTTTTAATCCACACGAAACAAAAACCCTAACTATCTTGGGCGACATGATTATTCCTAAGGATCAAATAAGTGGTAGCGCCAGCGATGCCCAAGCCGTTGCATTTATTGATTACATGGTTCGAGACCAAACGCATTACCAAACCCCAATCCGCGGCGGACTCATCTGGTTAGATCAATATGCCTATAAAAAACATCTAAAATACTTTATCGACCTAGCACCCAATCAACAAATTGATATTGTTGACGAAATTGCCTATCCAGAATTAGCCAAGCCAGGCGTTAAAAACGGCGTTACCTTTTTTAATGCACTAAGAGACCTTGTAGTTACAGCCTTTTATACTTCAGAAATAGGTTACAAAGATGTTGGTTATATGGGTAACCGCCCTAATCAATGGAATGGCGTGCCAGACGATGTGCTCAAAAAACACGGACTTGCCTATACCGAAAAAGAACTTAAAGAATGTATCAGTTATAATCCATAAACTATGATTTTAGAAATTAAAAATGTTGTCAAAAAATACCAAAATAAAATTGCGGTAAATCATGTAAATTTTAGCCTGAAAAAAGGGAGTATCTGTGGTTTGTTAGGACCGAACGGTGCCGGAAAAACTTCACTAATCCGCATCATTACAGGTATTACATATCCCGATGAAGGTGCTGTTTATTTTGAAAACGAACCATTTAACGGACTCAAACACATTAAAGAAATTGGCTACATGCCCGAAGAACGCGGACTCTATAAAAAAATGAAAGTCGGCGACCACGTTCTTTACCTCGCACAACTTAGAGGACTTTCCGAAACACAAGCCATCGAAAAAACCCGTTACTGGTTTAAACGCCTCGATATCACCAATTGGTGGCATAAAAAAATACAAGACCTCAGCAAAGGCATGGCACAAAAAATACAATTTATTAGTACCATCATCCACGAACCTAAACTGCTGATACTTGATGAACCCTTCAGCGGCTTAGACCCCCTTAATTCTGAACTTATCAAAGATATTATTTTTGAAATCGCTAAGAACGGCACTACCATTATTTTTAGCACCCATCGTATGGAACAAGTTGAAGAAATTTGCGACTATATTATTCTTATCAACGACGGCACCATCATTTTAGAAGGCGATGTGAACACCATTAAACAACAACATTTTAGAAATGAATACCTTATAACCACATCGCCCAATGCGCATCTTCAAAATTATAGTAATATCAATATTGTTAAACAA
>JASGCT010000120.1 GCA_030053915.1 Alphaproteobacteria bacterium | reverse complement strand
TTTGTTTGAATTTAATAAATATTTCAATGTTTTTGATTGTAGTAATTTAAGTTTATTAAAATTATTTTTTATTACGAACTCTTTAATTGTTGTTATTGCATTTATATCAAGACAATCTAAATGGGACAATCCATGTATTTGTAAAGTTAGTAATATTACAACCTTAAAAGATAAAATAATGTGTTGCAAAATTTGTGAAAGCAATGATAAAAATCAATGTCCCGCTAAAATTATTGATAAAAATAAAATTGAAAATATTGTTAAAAAAAAAGAAAACAATCTAATTTTTTGCAATACCTATTTTGAATGTAAATTCTGGGATATTTTTGAATAATAAATTAATTAAAAACTAAAACATAAAATCATGTGGACACAACAAACCCTAAACCAAATTAACCAACATATTAAAGATGGTTTAAATATTGATACAAACCAAAATATAGGTTGTATCTTAAATAGTAACGGAAGAATAATACTTAGTATTTGTAATTGTAATAACTATAACTACAATAACTCACGAGGGTTTTCAGTTTTAATAGGTAAAAAAAGTGGCACAAAAATTCAAATACCTATGACAATGCTTGAAAATTGCTATAATGCAGCATGTAACAATAATAATATTTACAATAAAACAATCATAGAAAATTTATATCCAAGACAAGTTAATACACATGGCTGCTACGTACATGTTGTAGGTATGATATTTTATCATGCAAGACTTGTTAGACAAATTAATGGCGGAAACTATATTTTATTTTAAAAACCCAATTACATGAAAAAATTAACACTCCTATATTGTATGATATTTTTAATACTAAATAGTTATGGACAAAAGAACATTGAGATTATTTTGAATACTAAAGAAAATAATGAAAATGAAACAGATTACTATAATTATAAACAAAATGTCCAAAAAGAAATGGATGAATGGTTTAAAAAAGGTGACTTGGAAAAAAAAAGCGAATATTTAGAAAGAATAAAAAAAACAAATAGTGTATTTATTAAACTAAAAAAAAAAGAATTAAAAATTGATAACTATGTCAATCTTCAAAAAATTAGTTATGATATTGAAGAAGAAAAATTTAAATTAAAACTCAAAAATTTTAAACAATTCATAATTATTAAAATAAATAGAAAATTTTCAGATTATGCTTTCTGGATAAGATCGCCTCAAATGATAATTCATAATAATGAATTTATTATTATTAAAGGGAAAATAGTTATTGAAAAAGAAGGGGAATGGTATCTTCCGAGAAAATATGTGAAATTTGACGCTTCAAATGAATACACCCCCGACCCTGAACTTACCCTTGCCGACCTCAACTTAGACTACCTCCCCGAAGACGTAAAAGCCATTGTTTTTAACCAACCAAAAACCATCATCCCCGCCGTTGTACATACCGCCAACCTACAATTTAAAACGCCTAATAATACCCTCACAGCCAATCAAAATAATACTATTCAATTTACCCTAAACAATAGCGGCAAAGGCGCTGCTAAAAAATTGAGCCTCACCATCACCGATGCCAATAACACACCCGGTATCAGCTTTAAAAAAGACCTGTTCATCGGCGACCTAGAACCCAATGCCTCTAAAGAAATTAATATTCCCATCACCGCCAACCTCAACCTAACCACCAGCACCGCTAATTTCAATATCAGCTTTAACGAAGAAAACGGCTTTTATCCCGATCCAATCCATATCAGCCTGCCAACCCTCGCCTTCAAAGCTCCCAAACTACAAATTGTTGACCATAGCTTCCTAAGCCAAAGCGGCAAACTCGAAAAAGCCAAACCCATCGTCCTCAAAGCCCTCATCCAAAACCTCGGTCAAGGCAACGCCGAAAATATTCAAATTACCTTTAAATATCCAAGTACCAATGTGTTTAACACTTCGCCAAATACTATCAATATCAGTCAATTAACACCAAATCAAAGTCAAGAAATAAGTTTCGAGTTCCTTACCAATAAAAATTATACCGCTACCACCATCCCTATTACCATCGACATTCAAGAAGTCCACAAAAAATTTGCCGAAAATAAAAATGTGGTGGCAAATTTATCAGAAAATGTCGCTACTACTTTATCCATAGTAGCCAAAAACGACCCACAATCCGCAACCCCCATCACACCCGTTAGCTTATCTTCGGATGTGGATAAAAATATTCCTCAAAATCCAACTAAAAATCATAACAAATATGCCTTAATTATTGGTAACGAAGACTATAGCAGTCGCCAAACCAACCTCCATAAAGAAAATAACGTCCCCTTTGCCATCAACGATGCCAAAACCTTTAAAGACTATTGCGTGCAAAGCCTTGGTATTGATGAATCGAACGTGTTTTTACTCTTTAACGCCACCGCCGGCGAAATGACTAATAAAATTCAAGTCTTAACCGAAATTTTAAAACGTCTTGGTAACAAAGCCGAATTGATTGTATATTATGCCGGACACGGCTTTCCAGACGAAAAAACCAAAGCCGCCTATTTAATTCCTGTTGATGTAAGCCCTAATAATTTAAATTCGGCTATCAAATTACAAGACTTGTATAACAAATTAAGTGCTACCAAAGCCGCCAAAATTAACTTCTTTATTGATGCGTGTTTTACAGGTGGCGGACGCGAAGAGAGTTTGGTGAGTGGCGCCCGTGGCATAAAAATTGTCCCTAACGAAGACGCTTTAACTGGCAATGTGGTTGTGTTTTCGGCTACTACCAACGACCAAACCGCTTTACCCTTTAAAGATAAACAACATGGCATGTTTACCTACTATATTTTAAAAGCTCTACAAAACGCTAAGGGCAAAATTAAATTCGCCGATTTAGAACGCTATGTTAAAGAAAACGTTGCCATTCAAAGCCTCAAAATAAATGCTAAAGAACAAGACCCTACCATTAAAGTAAGCCCAGCTGTAAAAAATACCTATCTTAATTGGGAATTTTAATTTTTCAAAAAATGTACCTACTCAAAATTTTAGTTTATATATTTTTTTTGAGTGGTACTTTAAATTGTTTAGGGCAAATAAAAAAGGTACAAGCCACTGGTATTGTGGTTATTACAGATGAGATGTCGCTTAAACAAGCTAAAATTAAAGCCTTAGAAGAAGCCAAAATTGAAGCCCTGAAAAAAGCGGGCTTAACCGAAAATTTAACAAGCTATCAAGCCCTGTTTACTCAAGAGCATCACAAGCAGTTACAAAGTTTTTTTTCGACTGCTACGCAAACCGAAATTCAAGGCGCCATTATTGGCTATACAATACTTGAGGAGAAAAAACATTTAAGACCCGACCATCATGCCGAGGAGTATTGGCTAACCATTGAAGCCGAAGTAAAAATGTATCATGAAAAAGCCGACCCGTATTTTAAGGCAGAAGTTTCGGGCGTGAAAGCCATTTACGAAGAAGGCCAAGCCTTTACCTGCGATTTTACAATAAGTCAAAACGCTTATTTGAATATGTTTTGTTTTACCAATGAACAAGGACTGCTATTGTTCCCGAATAATTACGATTCTAATATGCTATTTTTAAAAGATACACGTTATCATTTTCCTTTAAATCCAAGCTATAAAACCGTGCTAACCCTTGATAATGCACAAGCTGAGCAAAATAGGCTTTTATTTTTATTTACTAAAAAACCTTATCCATTTTTAAAGTTAAAAACTACAAATATCACCACAACTTTAGAGCATGTTTTACAATGGATTTATTGCCTTTCGCCAGCCGACCGAACCATATTTTATAACGAATTTTGGATAAATTCTAAACAAAATTAAAAATTTCACTAAAATTTTAGTTTTTTATTTAGTATTTTTGCCAAGAATTTAATTGAAAATAAAAACCTGCTTTATGTTAGCACCTTTAGATAACGAGATTGTTTTTAAAATGGCTTTTCAGAACCAA
>JASGCT010000119.1 GCA_030053915.1 Alphaproteobacteria bacterium | reverse complement strand
TTGGTAATCTGAGAAGGTAAATCGGCAATAAACACTATTTTAATTGTTGTTTTATATACGAGCCACCCATAACCAAATAAAATAAAATAAATTATAAAAGTTAACAATTCTATACTCCAATTTAATTGAATAAAAAGATACGTTTTTTTTAAAAAGAAAAAATAGATAAAAAAGACAGTAGAAATTCCTAGAAATTTAAACCAAAAATTCTGGTTGATTCTTTTAATAAAATGTTTAAATTGAGTTATAATAACAGGTTCGTTTTTAAAAATTTGTTCAAAAGTAGCAACCAATAGCACATAAAAAATTAAATAATATAAAAACCATAAATGATATAAAGGGTGGAATAAATAGGCGTTTATATTTAAAAAATTAGACATTGAAAATGGCATAGCATTTAACTTGTAATTTCCGTAAAACGTTACTAATTCCATTAATGGACAAATTATAATATAAGCTGCTAAGAATGGTAAAGCAATTCGTTTGAATCTATTTTTTAAAAAGTCTTTTGTTCCTTTTTTTTGATATAAAATGGATGTACAAAACCCTGAAGCAAAGAAAAAAAGTGGCATTCGAAATGAATGGATAATTCCTATTAATACATCAAAGAAATAACTAGAATGTTTATCAAGTAAAGTCCATTGTCCAACATATTGTTTATGGCAAAAAATGATAGAAGCATGAAAAACAATGCCAATAATCATCATTAAAGCACGTAGAGTATCCATGGCATAATTGCGATTCATCATAGGATTACTTAGTGAGTTCATAAATATAATTATTGTATATCTGACAAAGTTACAATTTTTTTTCTAATTTTATATTTTATTTATTAAAATAGCCACAAATTCTTTAATGCAAAAGTAATTTATTTTAATTTATTAACAAAAATCAGCAAGTAAAAGTTTCAAAATATTTTTAAAAATAAAAAGGATTGTTTCCTAAAAAGCGTATTTTTGCTTAAAATTTTTATTTAAATAGATTATATGCTTAAATATTTCAAAAATGCCTATGTTATAACAGGGCTCATTGTGGTTATTGCCATAACCACTTTAGTTATTTATACTACTTATGGTGTAAAAAAAATAAATCTAAAAATAGATAAAGATTTTGCAACTTATATATCAAGATATACGTCTGGGGTTGTCTCAAATAAAACAACAATTAAAATAGTGTTTATTGCCGATTTACCTTCTCAGATTACCAATAATAAGGACTTACAAAATTTGTTTGAATTTTCACCGAAAATTTCAGGTACTGTTAGATGGGTTAATGCCGCTACTATTGAATTTATTCCTCAAAATACGTTGCCATCTGGTACACTATTTACTGGAAAATTTTTTCTAAAAAAACTGCTGAAAGTGCCAGAAAAATTAGGTGAATTTCCACTTGTTTTTCAAACCCAAACTCAAGTTATTACTACAGAATTAAATGCATTTAGACCTTTAAACCCTTCAGATAAAAAATTGAATTTTTGTGCTATTACCTTTAAAACCACGGATATAATGAATAACGATCAATTAGAAAGCATGGTTGTGGTACAAGGGCAAAAACCTAAAATGACGTGGCAGCATGAACACGATGGGAAAACACATAATTTATATTTAGACCCCCTAGAAAGAACAAATCAAAGCCAAGAGATAACCATCGATTTTAAAAATAAAAATTTGACTGGGTATAAATTGATGCCTTTAACTTTTACCATACCGGCTTTAAGTACGTTCAGCATTATGAAAGTGTATCATCAAATTGTTGATGACAATAATACTATTTCGTATCTATTTTCGGATCCACTTTTAGAATCGCAAGATTTAGAAGGCTTGATATCTACTAGTAAACATATTAGTTTTAATTTTCAACGGCGTTCTAACAAATTAACCATTAATAGTTTAGATAATTATGAGGGTGCGATATCATTTGAAATTTCAGCCGCCTTATCTAGCGTTGATAATCAAAAATTAAGTTCAACACTTAAACATGAATTTTATTTTCCTCAAAAATCACCTCAGATAGAATTTATAGGCAAAGGCAATATTGTGCCTACCAACGGCACATCGTTAAATATCGCTTTTAAAGCCATAAAAGTGAAAGCGGTCAATTTAAAAATAGTTAAATTATTTGAAAATAATCTGCCTTATTTTTTACAAAGCCACGAAATATCTAATACGTATAATCTAAAAAGTTTTGGTAAACTTGTTTACAAAGGAGAAATGCCTTTAATTGTTAAAAATGCTATTGATTATAACCAATGGACAAATTTTAGTGTAGATATTTCAAAATTTATAACCTTAGAGCCGGGTGCTTTATATAGTGTTATCATGAGTTTTTCAAAATCTCAAACAATTTTTAATTGTAGTGATAGTTTAAGTTCTGAAAGTACATCATCTAGTTTTGTAGACCAAAAAATAGCCTATGATGCCACAAGTGAAGACAATAGTTATGGTGATTTTAATGATGATGGATATGAAAATTACGACGATGATAATTATTATGAACATCGTAACAATCCTTGTTATGATGCATTTTATAATAGCTATAACGAAAAAGTATTTATCCAAAAGAACTTCTTTGTTTCAAATTTTGGTATCATTGCTAAAGGGTCGTCTTTAAACACGTATCATATTGCTATTTCAAATTTAAAAACTACGGATCCTGAAAAAAATGTGGATATAAAAATATATGATTTTCAAAACCAACTTATACAAACGGTTAAAACGAATCACGAAGGATTGGCACAGGTAGCATTAGACCGGAAACCCTTTTATTTATTGGCTTTCAAAGATGATCAGCGTGGTTATTTAAAACTAAACGATGCCAATGCTTTATCCTTAAGTATGTTTGATATTTCGGGCGAAGAAATCGTTGAAGGCTTTAAAGGTTTTATTTATGCCGAAAGAGGCGTATGGCGACCCGGTGATTCTATTTATTTACAATTTATTTTGCAAGATAAACTTAAAAAAATACCTGAACAATATCCTGTGATAATGTCGTTATATACCCCATTAGATAAATTATATAAAAAGCAAGTGTTATTTGAAGGCTATAAAAATCATTACGATTTTAGAACCGCTACCGATGAAAACAGTCCTACAGGGAATTGGACCGTTAAAATTATGTTAGGGAGTCAGGTATTTACCAAAACTATTAAAATAGAAACCATAAAACCCAATCGGATAAAAATGGCATTTGATAATCCTCAAAATATTCTTTCAGTTCAACATAAAAGTTTAAGTTTTCATGCCCATTGGCTACAAGGACCACCCGCCAGTAATTTAAAAGCCAACATTGAGGGTAGTTTAAGCGAAAATTTAAATTATTTTAATAAATATCCACACTATATTTTTAATGACCCCTCTAAAAAAAAGACTCGTATTTATAAAGCTTTGTTTAACAACACGTTAAATAATGAAGGTGCCGCCCAATTTGATTTAGATATAGACATTCATCCTGATGAGGCATCGGGCATTTTAAATTTAAAAACCGTGTGTAGAGTCTTTGAAAAATCGGGCGATTTTTCGGAAGAAGTGCACCGTTTCGATTATGCACCTTTTAATAATTATGTAGGTTTTTTATTGCCCAATACCTCATTTTGGGGGGCTGAGTTAAAATCTGATAAAGAAAATATCATTCCTATTGTTTTGTTAGACACAAAAGGTTTACCAGCCTCAAGTGATCAAGTTAAAATAGAAGTATTTGACATCAATGCGAATTGGTGGTGGAGTTGGCGCGATGAAAAATCTATTCAAGATTTTGACCAAAACGTCATTCAATCTTTATGTTTTTCCGATGTAACTCAAATAAAAAATGGTAAATTAATGTATCAACTTCAGTTTCCCAAAAAATCGTATGGAAGGAAATTTATTAAAATTACAGATTTAGTTGGTGGACACAGTACTGGGGGATTTTGTTGGGTTGATTATGACGGTTGGAACTGGGAAGCTAACAACAATAATC
>JASGCT010000050.1 GCA_030053915.1 Alphaproteobacteria bacterium | reverse complement strand
TTAAATTTTCAAAATTCTTAGTAACTTTGCCACAAGATATAGAACATGAAAGAGATAATATTATTCAACCAAAAAATAAAAATATGTTTAGTGTTAATTTAGAGTATGATAAACTTGTCGAAATTAGACAAAGTTTTGATTTAATGACAGATTCTGGTAAAAGTATAGATGATTTTATGAAAGAAGGTATTCAACAAGGTAAACTTGAAGGTAAACTTGAAGGTAAACTTGAAGGTAAACTTGAAACTCAAACTGAAGGAATTATCAAAGCCTTAAAAATCGGGAAATTATCTATTGACGATATCGCAGGTATTTTTGAGGTATCAATAGACTTTGTCTTCAACATAAAAAACACCCATAAACTATAAATATAATAAAAACGCTTGCAAAGATGTCAATGCTCGTATGAATAGCTTAGTGCTGTTAAGATATAAATGTGAATAGATTTTGAACCTCCCCGTTTTTCATGTTCAGACAATAGTAACTCAAACTATTTATTTTGAAAGTAATAAGATGCTTTTTAATTAAAGATTTTCAATTTATGGAATCTTTTGATATATTTAACTTATTTTTTTAAATTTTTGCTATTAAATAAAAAAAAAATACTATTTTTGCCTAAAAACTATGTCTCATTTATTACTAATTCTTCAAGACACTTTGAATTCTGCAGTTCAAAATATTATTTCACAAAACCCAGATCCTGTTTCACAAACAGCAACGCCCGCAGCACCCATATCTTTAATAAATTTACTTCAACAAGGTGGATTTATTATGTACCCCTTATATTTATTATTTGTGTTAGTAATTTTTATTTTTTTTCAAAGAATTTTTATCCTTATTAATGAAAATAAAAATTACCAATTTATGGTAAACTTAGTTAAAGAACAATTTTTATCTGGAAATTATTCTTTAGCTATCGATTCAGCTCAGAAAATGAATAATTCAATGGGTAGAGTCATCGCTAAAGGAATTCAAAAACATGAAGCCTCAATCGAAGTTATCGATAAAAGCATGGAAAATGCTGCCAAATTTGAAATATTTCGTTTTGAAAAAAATTTAAATATACTCTCTTTAATTGCAGGCATTGCCCCAATGTTTGGATTTCTTGGAACTATTGTTGGTATGGTTCAGTTATTTTATAATATTTCTGCCACAGGAGAATATACTTTAAATACAATTGCTGGCGGTATATATACCAAAATGATTACCTCGGCTTCGGGTTTAATTATCGGCGTTTTAGCATATATTGCCTATAATTACATCTCAACGTTAATTGATAAAAAAGTAAATCAAATTGAAATAGTAGTTACTGAATTTATCGACTTATTTCAGGCTCATAAACATTAAAAATGAACTTACGTCCTAAAAAAAATAAGCATTCTGAAATTCATGCCGGGGCTTTAAACGATATTCTATTTATTTTATTATTATTCTTCTTAATAATTTCTACATTAGCTAATCCCAATATCATCAAAGTTAACAACCCCAAAGGAGAATCCGAAGCCAAAGCCAAACAATCTATAGTAATTAGTATTAATGCGCAACAACAAATATTCTTAGGTACAGAACCGATATCTATCAATAATTTAGAAACTACCTTAACTGAAAAAATGGCATCATTAGATTATCCCACTATTGTTATCAATGGCGACAGTAATTCCTATTTAGGAACTTCTGTAAAAATAATGCAAATAATTAAAAAAATTGGGGCAACCCCTGTAATAGCTATAAAAAAATAAATATGAATATTGGAATTATTGGAACTGGTTACGTTGGTATGGTAACTGGCACGTGTTTAGCAGAAACTGGAAATAAAGTATTTTGTGTAGATATAGACCAGCATAAAATTGAAAATTTAAAAAATGGATACATTACTATTTATGAACCAGGTTTAGAAAAATTATTTAAAAGAAATATACTTGAAAAACGACTTTTTTTTACAACCAATTTAGAAGAGGTTTTTGAAAATTTAGACATTATATTTTTAGCTTTGCCTACACCCCCTAAAGAAGATGGTTCAGCAGATTTACAGTATGTTTTACATGTGGCGCAACAAATTGGTAAATTGTTGAAATCTTATAAAATTATAATCACTAAAAGTACAGTTCCGGTTGGAACAGCCGTTCTTGTAGAAAATGCTATCAAGGAACATTATCATGGCAGTTTTGATATTGTAAGTAACCCTGAATTTTTAAGAGAGGGCGTTGCAGTTGAAGATTTTATGAAACCAGATAGAATTGTAATTGGTCTAAATTCTGATAAACCTAAACAAATGCTGACCCAACTTTACGAACCTTTTGTGCGTCAAGGCAACCCTTTAATTTTTATGGACACACCTTCAGCTGAATTAACCAAATACGCTGCCAATGCTTTCTTAGCAACAAAAATTAGCTTTATGAACGAAATTGCCAACCTTTGCGAAAAAGTTAATGCTAATGTCGATTTAGTTAGAAAAGGTATCAGCCACGATGATAGAATTGGTAAACGATTTTTATTCCCGGGAATTGGGTACGGCGGAAGTTGCTTTCCTAAAGATGTTAGGGCTTTAGAAAACATCGCTGCACAATATAATTATGATTTTAAAATTCTTAAAGCTGTAACCCACGTGAATCAATTACAAAAGAATACCATTGTAGAAAAAATGATGCATTATTTTGATAACAATTTAAAAGGCTTAAATATTGCGATTTGGGGTATTTCGTTTAAACCCAATACCGACGATATTCGCGAAGCACCAGCCATTCATATTTTGATGGCACTTTTAAACGCTGGAGCCAAAGTAGCTGCTTTTGACCCGGAAGCCATGGAAAATTTTAAAAAATTACACCCAGATTTAGCTGTAAATATTAAAACCAATCAATACGAAGCTTTAAATAATGTAGATGCCTTAATTATTGCAACAGAATGGAATGAATTTAGAACCCCAGATTTTTCTTTAATGAAACAAAAAATGAAGGTACCACTTATCTTTGACGGAAGAAATATTTATTCCCAAGAACTTATGAAAGAACATAATTTTATTTATTTTAGTATAGGAAGACCATAATATGAAACGAGTATTAATAACAGGCGGCGCAGGCTTTTTAGGCTCACATCTGTGCGATAAATTTATAGCTGAAGGATTTTATGTTATTTGTATGGATAATTTAATTACTGGTAACATTAAAAACATCAAACATCTAACATCCAACCTTAATTTTGAGTTTTACCATCATGATGTTACTAAATATATTCATATAAGTGGTTCTTTAGATTATATTTTACATTTTGCTTCACCAGCTAGCCCAATCGACTATCTTAAAATACCTATCCAAACATTAAAAGTAGGTTCCTTAGGAACTCAAAATTGTTTAGGTTTGGCGAAAGCTAAGCAAGCCACTATTTTAGTAGCATCAACAAGCGAAATTTATGGCGACCCTTTAGTGCACCCACAATCCGAAGATTATTGGGGAAACGTAAATACAGTAGGTCCACGTGGTGTTTATGATGAAGCCAAACGATTTTTGGAAGCCCTGACAATGGCGTATCATACGTATCATCAAGTAGATACAAGAATCGTAAGAATATTTAATACCTATGGACCAAGAATGCGTTTAAACGATGGTAGGGCATTACCCGCTTTTGTTGGACAAGCCTTGCGAAATGAACCCTTAACCGTGTTTGGTAATGGTAGTCAAACCCGTTCGTTTTGTTATGTTAGCGACTTAATAGATGGTATTTACAAACTTTTAATGAGCAACTATCATTTGCCTGTAAACATTGGTAATCCTAATGAAATTTCAATTAAAGAATTTGCCGAAGAAATACAAGCAATTATGAATATTCAAACACCTATAGTGTATCACCCATTGCCGGTAGACGACCCAAAACAAAGACGCCCAGATATAACTAAAGCTCAGACTATTTTAAACTGGTCGCCACAAGTAGATAGACGTTCCGGACTTATGAAAACAATTGATTATTTTAAAAATTTTACCCAAAACGAATTGTATGAACTGCATCGAGAATTTAAATCCTAATATAAGCAAAAGTCGATTTCCAAAAGTTTTAGTATTGGGTAAAACAGGGCAACTAGCACAAAGTATTGCCTATTTAATAGAATTTTTCCCAACCTATCACTTTATATTTTGGGGTAAAGAAGCATTTAATTTCTTGAATAGAAAAGATACTGAAAATATCTTGAAATTGAAACCGAATTTCATTTTAAACACCGTTGCCTATACGCAGGTTGATAAAGCAGAAACAGAATTAGAAACTGCCCATTATATTAATGGATTTATGGTTGGCGAAATTGCCAAAATAGCCGAAGCAATTCATGCCAAATTTATTCATATTTCATCTGATTATGTGTACGATGGACAAAAAAAATTACCCTATTTTGAAACTGATGAAACCCATCCTTTAAATGTTTATGGAAAAACCAAATTAGAAGGCGATTTGTTAGCTATGAAATATAACCCAACAACTACAATAATTAGAACTTCTTGGGTTTACGCGCCTTTCGGAAAAAATTTTTTTTTAACTATGAAAACCCTTTTGGCAATAAAAAAAGAAATAAATGTAGTCGATGATCAATTTGGATGTCCTACCTTCGCTTTCGATTTAGCAAAATGCATGCTTCAAATTATGGTTGATAGCAAAAACCAAAATAAACATTTTGGCGTATTTCATTATCAAAATAACGGCGGACCCATAAGCTGGTACCAATTTGCCACTAAAATCAAAGACTTGTATCAATTGAGTTGTAAAATAAAACCAATCCCAAGTAAAGACTATAAGACGCCATGCACACGTCCTGAATATTCGTATTTATGTACAGACGCTATTAAAAAAAGTTTCCCCAATGTATCAATTCGCCATTGGGAATTGGCTTTACAAGACTGTAAAAGCCACATTAACAATTAATTAGGGAGAACAATGGGGCTCGAACCCACGACCCACAGTGCCACAAACTGTTGCTCTACCGACTGAGCTATGCCCTCCATATTTCAAATAACAATTTGCAAAGTTAATTATTTTTAACCATTTAAATAAAAAAATAGATATATTTTTTTTTTTACTATCTTTGCACTAATTATATAAATTTAAATGTTATTAAAATTTAAAGAAATTATTATGAAAAATAAAGGTAAACTTGTATTACTCTCAATTTTTTTAATTGGGTTTGTATCTATTTTTTTTAACTCTAAAGCCTTCAAACCAGATCCAGATAAAGAAAGACGCATTTTATCACGTGTCATTGAGATCATTAAACAAGAACACTATAGTCCTAAACCAATTGACGACAGTTTCTCAAAAATTATCTTTTATAGACTTATTGAATCGATGGACGAAAGTAAAACCTTGTTTTCACAACAAGATATAAACGGGTTATCGTCATTTTTATTTTCCGTAGATGATGAGATTAATGGCACTAAACCTATACAATTTGTTAACGAAGTCTCTAAAATTTTTAACGACAAAGCCAATACAAATAATATGTTTAACATTAAATTATTAAGCGAACCTATTGATTTTACAGTTGATGAATTTTTTGAAACCCAAGAAGATAAAATTCCGTATTCTGTAGATGAAAACCAAAGATTGGATAGATTAAGAAAAAATATAAAATACCAAGTTCTTGTTAAATATCAACAAGAGCTTGAAGACCGCGAAAAAAATAAAAATACCAAAGATTACGTAGCCAAAACGGATGCAGAATTAGAGCAAAAGGCACGCGAATCTGTTTTAAAAAATATGAATAGAAATTATAACCGTATTAAAAATCAATTTAATGATGATAAAAAATTCGATTTATTTGTAAATTTAATTTGCGAAACTATGGATCCACATTCTTCTTATTTACCCCCCCAAGAAAAAAGAGCCTTGCAAGAATCTTTAAGTGGTAAGTTTTATGGGATTGGTGCATTATTAGGTTATTCTGAAGAGGGTATGAAAATTTCAAGCGTACAACCTGGTGGTCCTGCTTGGAAGTCTGGTCAATTATTAGCTAATGACATCATTATGAAAGTGGCTCAAGGGGATGGTGATTTTGTTGATATTACTGGCTTTGAAGTAACTGATGCCGTAAAATTAATTCGTGGAGAAAAAGGTTCTATTGTACGCTTATACATAAAAAAACAGAATGGAACTTTTGTAACTTTGTCGCTTATTCGTGAAGAAATTGTTCAAGATGAAGTATATGCTCGAAGTGTTATTGTTGAAAAAAATAACCAAAAAGTTGGCTACATTCGTTTACAAGAATTTTATTTTAATTACGATAATCCCAATGGTGATCATAATTGCGCTGCCGATGTTGCCACCGAAATTACCAAACTTAAAAGCGAAAAAGTTGATAAAATAATAATCGATTTAAGATATAATGGTGGTGGGTCGTTAAACGAAGTGAAGAAAATGATTGGCTTGTTTATAGACCAAGGTCCAGTTGTACAAGTTAGAGATCGTAACGGGAAAATTTATAATTTAGATGATACCGAAAATGGTACATTATTTAATGGCGATCTAGCAGTTATGGTAAATGAATACAGTGCCTCTGCAAGCGAAATTTTTGCTGCCGCTATCCAAGACTACAAACGAGGCCTTATTATAGGAAGTTCTTCAACTTTTGGAAAAGGTACTGTACAAAGACCCTACCCAGTTGGACGCATTGATTATAGCACCGGCGAAACCGATTTGGGGATAGTAAAACTTACTTTTCAAAAATACTATCGAATAAATGGTGCATCTGTTCAAAAAAAAGGTGTTATCTCTGATATCGTTATTCCAGATGAAGCTGAAATATATAAAAATAAAGAAAGCGATGATAAATATGCCCTTGCCTGGGATGAAATTAGAAGTTTAAATTATCAAATGTATTCTAATAATTCTCAAGTACAAACAGATATTACCAAAGGGTTAAATTTTGTAAAAAAAGATACCACGTTTTCTTTAATAGACCATAATTTAAAGTTCCTCGAAAACCAAGCTGAAAAGGTAATTCCACTTAATTTAAATCAATATAAAATTTTTGTAAAAGAAACCAATAGTACTATTAGTCAAAATAATGCCTTATTAAAATTAAAACAAGCCATGAAAATTACGGTTTTAAAAGAAGATAACGATAAATTTTATAATAACCCCGACAAACCCAAACAAGAACGCTACCAAGCTTGGTTAAAAGCATTAGAAAATGATAAATACATTGATGTGGTTTGTGAGATTTTAGCTAAAAATAAATAGTATTATTTAATTGATATCATGTCGAAAAATTTTGAAATATTAAAATTTGTAGGCAAATATAAATATAATATAATTTACTATTTTCTTGCGATTGTTTTAAGTACTGTTTTCTCGTTAATTTCTTTTGGCTTATTCCAACCATTTTTACAAATTATTTTTAATGAAAACAGTACATTAACAAATCAAACTATCAATCAAGGTGCCACACAGCTTGGCTTTTTAGGGGCTATTGGTTATGATATAAAATTTTTTTTTTATAACATTCTATTTAAATCTGGTAATAAAACTACTGCCCTTGGTTATATTTGTGTTTTTATTTTGATAGGCGTATTTTTAAGAAATATTTTTGTTTATTTAAGTTATTATTTTTTAATTCCAATAAGAGCCGAGATTTCAAGAAAATTTTCAAGAATATTATACGAAAAAATTATTCATTTTCCCTTATCTTATTTCACACGTCAAAAAAAAGGGGATATTCTTAGCCGTTCCACTAACGATATTGTGGAATTAGAATATTCTATACATGGTATTTTAGAGGGTATTATCAAAGAACCTATAACAATAATTGGTATTTTAATTTGTTTGTTTTTACTTAGCCTAAAATTAACCCTTTTTGTTTTAATTTTTTTCCCGTTAGCCGGATTGATTATTGGACTCATTGGTAAAAGCTTAAAAAAAAATAATTTAGAAGCTCAAGCAAAATTAAGTAGTGTTTTAACACATTTAGAAGAGTCAATAACTGGAATAAGAGTTATAAAATCGTTTAATGCCGAAAAAAAACTAACCGCAATTTATAACAAATTAATTGATGAAATTTTTAATATTAAAGTAAAAATTGCTTATAAAAGAGATTCTGCCTCACCGGTATCTGAATTTTTAGGCGTTTCAGTAATTTGTATCGTTTTGTGGTTTGGTGGAAATTTAGTATTACATGGCAATGTGTTAACACCTAGCGAGTTTTTAACCTATATTATTTATTTCTCTTTAATAATTAATCCCATAAAAGCGCTAACAGCTTCTATTTATAATATTCATAAAGGCAGAGCCGCCTTAGAACGATTGGATTATATTCAAAAAGAAGTGGTAGAAGATACCGACAACCCGTCAGGTGTTCAATTACAAGAGTTTAAGACTTCTATAGAATTTAAAAATGTTAGTTTTTCTTATGTCGATAAAGAAGTGTTACATCAGCTTAATTTTGAGATTAAAAAAGGCGAATCCGTAGCTTTAGTAGGTATGTCAGGGTCAGGAAAATCTACCTTATCAGACCTTATACCTCGCTTTCATACGGTTACACAAGGTCAAATTTTGATTGATGGCATTGATATTAATTTATTCAATCTTAAAAGTTTAAGGAATCAAATTGGCATTGTAAACCAAGAGCCATTTTTATTTAACGATAGTGTTGCCATTAATATTTCGATTGGTAAAGACAATGCTACTCTAGAAGACATTCAACAAGCTGCCACAATTGCTAATGCGCATAATTTTATAATGCAAAAAGAACATCAATACAATACAAGCATTGGTGATAGAGGATTAAAATTAAGTGGTGGTGAAAAACAACGATTAACAATTGCCAGAGCCATATTAAAAAACCCTGCAATCTTAATTTTAGATGAAGCAACATCATCTCTAGATTCTGAAAGCGAGCAACTAGTTCAACAATCCATAAACTCTGTTATGAAAAATAGAACATCTTTAATTATAGCACATCGATTGTCAACAATTCAAAATTGTGATAAAATTATTGTTTTAAATAAAGGTCAAATTGTTGAACAAGGCAAGCATGAAGACCTCGTTAAAAAAATGGGATATTATTACAAACTTTTAAGTACTCAATTTGAAATTGAAAATTAGAATTTTGTAATGATGCGGGCATTTGAAGTATAGAATATCATGTTATTTTAAAATACATTGCAATTATACATTCATAGTATTTTTGGCTTCTATAGATAAAGTAGCATGTGGTACACGTTTTAAACGTTCTTTTGAAATAAGTTTACCAGTAACTCTACAAATTCCGTAGGTCTTGTTTTCTATTCTAATCATAGCTTTTTTTAAAGCATCAATAAATTTCATTTGTCTGAAAGCAAGTTCAGCAATTTGTTCGCGTTCATAGCTTATACTACCATCTTCGGTATTTAACATTCTACCACTTTCGCCGTCATCGCCAAGTTCTTCTTTTCTTGTTATAAAACTTTGATATTGCGCTAATTCGTTTTGGGCAATATCAATTTTTTTTATGATAAGTTGTGCAAATTCTTGTAATTCTATGTCGCTATATCTGTTTTCAGGAACTAAAGTAGTTTCTTCGCGTCTCTCTTCTATAGGTTTATATTTTGGTTCATAAGGTATGGATTGATTGGTACTTAATTTGGGTATTTTATGAATCTTTATTTGTGGCGAAACATGTGTTTTTCGTTTTTTAAGGCTCACGAATTTTTCTTCAACATTAGGCTTATTTTTTCTGGGTTTTTCAACAATCTTTGTTTTAATATGAGGCGTTTCTTTTTTAGTGCCTGTGTGGGCTATTGGCTTGGGAGGTACTGGTTTAGATTTTGAAATAGAAATATTTTTATTGGGTTGAATTTTTGAGGATGGCGAGGTTTTAGAAACTGGTTTGGGCAATGCTTTAACTGGAGCTTTTGAAACTGGCTTTTGATTAGATTGGGCAAGGGACTTCTTTATTGTTTTTGTAGAATTTTTGGTAAGTGGCTTATTGCTTTTTGTAGCAATAGGTTGGTTATCTTTTTTTAGATTAGATTTTACTTGGGAATTTGTTGCTTTTTTAGGTGATATAACCGCCTGTTTAACACCTCCTTTTGCAGTTGCAGTAATTTTTGTAGTTTTAGCAATAGGTAAAGAAACCTTCTTTTTAGATTGAGTTACTGTTTTTGAATTGGTGTTTGGTTTCAAGAGTGGGCTTTTTTCTAATTTTTTAGTCTTAGATAAAATTTTTGCGTTAGATTTCATTTGTGATTTTTGGTTTTTATCTTTTTTATTAGTTACTGATGGTGCTTTTTTGTTCTTTTGAACCTCTTTATTTTTTTGGGTTTTTGACATAAAATTAATTTTTAAAAATATTAATATAAATTGTTTGATTTTCAATGTCAAAAGAATCTGGATAATGAACATTCGTAAAAAGAATGCTACTTCCTAAAACTTCGGTTTTGATATAGAGTTCAAAATTTGTTAAGATAGAACATAAGATTTCGTTACAACAGATTTCTACATGTATTCTATCTGTTAAATAGAGCCCTTTTTGTTTTCTTAAATTTTGAATTCTATTCACAAATTCTCTGGCAATACCTTCCTGATGAAGTATGGGGCTAATTTTAAGATCAAGTCCGATAGTTAATAGGTCTTTTTGAGCAAATTTTAAGCCTTCAATTTCTTTAGTAATAATATCAACATCATCTAATTTAACAAGAACAAGTTCGTCATTAATCACAAAATTAAAAGAACCCTCTTTTTCAAATTTTGAAATATCTTCTGAACTAAGGTTAGAGACTATGGTTTGAAAGGCTTTCATTTTTGAGCCTAATTTTTGTCCAAGAATTTTAAAATTCGGTTTTATTGATTTAGAGATTAACGTATGATTTTGGTTTAAGATAACCAATTCTTTAATATTTAGTTCGGCTAAAACGATATCTTTAATATTATGTAAATCGTCATGCATAGCCTCATTAAGCGCAGATACATATAATGTTTGCAGTGGTTGCCTAACTTTTATAGTTTCTTTTTTACGAATGCTTAAACCCAAAGAGCAGATATCTTGGGCTAAACGCATTTTGCGTTCTAAAGCAAGGTTAATATCTTGCTGGTTACATGTTGGAAAGTAACAACTATGAATACTTTGGTACGTTTCTAATTTGGTAATTGTATTTAAACGATAATAAATTTCGTCAGCTAAAAAAGGAATTACAGGTGCAGCTAATTTACAAACAGAAAGGATACAGGTGTATAAGGTTTGAAATGCAGAAATTTTATCATGGCTATAATCTCCTTTCCAAAATCGTCTTCTGTTCAAACGTATATACCAATTACTTAGCGTATCGTTTAAAAATTCATCTACAAGTCTAAAGGCTAAAGTAGGTTCATAATCATCTAAATGGGTTTGTGTTTTTAATATAACTGAGTTTAATTCAGACAATATCCACCGATCAAATTCTGGACGGTTTATGGTAGGAATATTGGGTTCTTGGTGAAAGAAAGAGTCGGTATTAGCATATAAAACAAAAAAATTGAAAGTATTATATAAGGTCCCAAGAAATTTTCTTTGCACTTCAACGATGCCTTGAAGGTCGAATTTAGTATTTTCCCATGGTGATGAATTGGTGATGAGGTACCATCTGGTAGCGTCTGCGCCATAATTTGAAATGGTTTCAAATGGGTCAATGGTATTACCTAAGCGTTTACTCATTTTATTCCCATTTTTATCTAAAACCAATCCATTACTGATTACATTTTTAAAAGCTATTTTTTGATGAAGCAATACGCTAATAGTATGTAGTGTAAAAAACCAGCCTCTTGTTTGGTCAACACCTTCGGCAATAAAATCGGCAGGAAATAGGCTTCCGTTTTCGATAGCATGTTTATTCTCGAAAGGGTAGTGGCGTTGGGCAAAGGGCATCGCTCCGGAATCGAACCATACATCTATTAAATCGGGAACTCGTTTCATAGCTTTGCCCGAACTAGAGACTAAAATGATATGATCCACATCTGGTTTATGTAAATCGATTTCTAAAAGACCGTAGTCATTAATAACAAATTTTTTAGACGAAAGGATACCCAATTCTTGTGCTTTTAAATAATGTGCTGTAAGTTCAGCTAAAGAGCCAATACAAATTTCTTCGTTTCCGTCGCATTCTCTCCAAATAGGTAAAGGGGTGCCCCAAAACCTGGTGCGGCTTAAATTCCAATCTACTAAATTTTCTAACCAATTACCAAATCGTCCTTCTCCAGTTGCACTTGGTTTCCAATGGATTGTTTTGTTTAAATCGATGAGGTCTTGTTTATAGGCGGTTGTTTTTATAAACCAAGCTTCTAAGGGGTAATAAATAATGGGTTTATCGGTTCGCCAACAATGTGGGTAATTATGTTCATATTTTTCAATTTTAAATGCCTGAGATTTTGTTTTTAAAGCAACACAAATATCTATATTAACATCTACGTATTGAGGGTCAGACAGGTAATTTTTGATGTATCTACCAGAAAATTCACCAACACCTTCTACAAATTTTCCTTGTTTATCAACGAGTGTAAGAATATCTAAATGGTATTTTTTGCCAATTTTAAAATCGTCGGCGCCAAATGCAGGTGCGGTATGAACAATGCCGGTGCCATCTTGGGTAGTAACAAAATCGCCACAATAAATTTTAAAACTGTTTTTGTTGGTCGTTTTATTGGCTTCAAAAACAAATAGTTGTTCGTAATCAAGACATTCTAAATCTTTTCCTTTAAAAGTTTCAATAATTCTATAACTAGAAATTTTAGATTTTTGCATAAACTTTGATTGTTCATTTTGGGAATCTAATTTTGAAATAGTTGAAGAACACGTATAGTTTATATCGTCTAAATTTAAAAAATATTTTGGGATTAAGTCTTTAGCTAAAATAACTAAACATTTATGAAATGTATAGGGGTTAAATGTTTCTACAAGTGCATATTCAATAGCACTACCAACAGTCAAAGCTAAATTAGAAGGTAGGGTCCAAGGTGTGGTTGTCCAAGCTAAAACAAAAATTGGAAGGTTGGTTGCTTTTTGATATAGAAAGGCTGAGGCGCTATTGTTAATAAGCTTAAATTGAGCGATGATGGAGGTATCTTTAACAGATTTATAGGTGCCGGGTTGATTTAATTCGTGCGAACTTAGTCCGGTTCCGGCGGCAGGTGAGTAGGGTTGAATACTGACACTTTGATATAGTAATTGTTTTTTATAAAATTCTGTAAGTATCCACCATAATGATTCGATATAATCGTTATTAAATGTAATATATGGGTTTTCTAAATCGATCCAATGCCCCATTAATTTTGTTAGCAAATCCCATCTATCTTTATATTTCAGTACTGCGGCTTTACATTGGGCATTGTAATCTTCAACGCTGATGGATTTTCCAATATCTTCTTTGGTAATGCCTAGTTCTTTTTCTACACCTAATTCAATGGGAAGTCCATGAGTGTCCCAGCCACTTTTGCGTTCTACTTTAAAACCTCGCATTGTTTTATAGCGACAAAATAAATCTTTTATGGTTTTAGAAATAACATGATGAATCCCTGGCAAGCCGTTGGCTGAAGGTGGTCCTTCGTAAAATATAAATGGTGTGGCGTCTATACGGTCTTGTATGGATTGTTTAAACGTTTGTTCTTTTTCCCAACGTTCTAGTACTTGTAATTCTATCTTTGGCAAATTAAACTCATCAAAAGCTATAAACTTTGTTTTCATATATTTAAAAAATCGTGCAAAATTACAACATTTAATTAACAAATAGAATTTTATTTTTTAATTATTTGAGTATAATTTTAATATTTTCAAATTATTTCATAAATAATGCCATTTTTTGTTGATAGTCTTGGGCTTTTTGATATGCAATCTCGCCAAAATTATTTTGATTTGAAGCATACATGATATCCCTTCCAACATTAATTATTAAACCACCATATCTATTCTTGCCCTCTTTTATAACTTCTTCTAAATTACCACCTTGGGCACCTATACCTGGAATTAGCAAGAAATTTTTTGAAACGAGATTACGGATTGATTGAATGGCATAGCTTTTAGTAGCACCAACCACAAACATTGCTTGTTTATAATTAAAATGGTTGGCACAAGAACTAATTAATAATTCGTAAAATAAAAAAGTAGGGTCTAAAATACTGATTGAATTATGTACTAGTTTTTGTTGAAAATCTTGTGAGCCACTATTTGAAGTAAGTCCTAAAATGATAACCGATTTATCCTTGTAACTAAAAAATGGTTCTAAGCTATCGATACCTAAATATCCTGATACGGTTAGAGCATCAAACGAATACGTCTCAAAAAATGTTTGTGCATATTTTTCGGCAGAATGGCTAATGTCACCTCTTTTTGCATCGGCAATTATAAAATGGGAGGCTGGTAAATATGCTAGAATTTTTTCAAGCAAATCCCAACCTTTACTTCCAAAAACTTCAAAAAATGCGATATTTAATTTATAAGCGATGCAAAAATTTTTGGTAGCATCAATTATTTCAGTTAAAAAATCATAAATACCCTCTAAAGATTTTGGAAAACAATCAGGCATTTTATTCATATCCGGGTCTAATCCTACACAAAGAAACGATTTCTTATACTTTATTTGTGCTACTAAATTATCAAAAACCATATATTAAAATTTATACACTTTATACCCCCAACCATTTATTTCAAATTCATTGTCAATTTTAAGGGTTTTATCTTTAAAAACATCATATAAGTAAAGACTATTAAAATTATATTTAAGTTTAAATTTTTGGTCTTTTTCATTTAAATTAACTATTACCAAGAGATTATAACTATTATAAGAACGAATAAAAGCAAGAATATTTTTATTTTTAACCTTTAAATTTAAAAATTGGTTTCCATTGGTTAACGAGCTATCTTCACGAATGTTGAGTAGTGTTTGATAAAAGTAAAACCTTTTAAGCTGGTCGTATTCGATATTGGGGTTACTAAAAATTTGGTCTTTATCAAAAAATTTGATAGCTCTTTTAATTGGAATCTCTTGTCCGCTATAAATAAGTGGGTAGCCATTAGGTAGTGTAGCAGTAAGTAGAGCAAAGGGGGCGTGGGATGATCCTGGCATGGTATTAAAATCGGCACCATTCCAACTATTTTCATCGTGGTTACTTGTAAAATAAAGGCGATTATAATAATTAGGAAATTCTTTATTAATAGAAACTAAAAGTTTATAAAAGTTTTTGGCATTATATTTTTTATTTTTATGTTCAACAATTTTTTTCATAAATTGAAATTCTCGCCAGGAATAGGTTGCATGAAACCCAGCTTCGTGTAAAGAGGGTTTATCGGCTTCAGCCAACCAATATAAAGGTTTTATTTTATTTATTTCTGGAATCGCGGTTCGCCAAAAATCATCGGGGACTTCCCCGGCGACGTCAACTCTAAATCCGTCAATATCAGTATTTTTAACCCAAAATTTCATAGCTTCAATCATACTATCTCGCATCACTTTATTTTGATAATTTAATTTGCGTGTATCTTTCCAATCATAAAGGTAGGTGGGATTTCCAGTTTTATCGAGGACATAAAAATTTTTATGTTGGTAAAGCCAAGAATGGTCGGCGCCGGTATGCGAAGGCACCCAATCCATCAATACTTTAAACCCTTGGGTATGGGCTTCGTGCACTAAGGCAATCCAATCTGGCATTCTACCAAATTCCGGGTTTATGTCTTTGTAATTAGAAATAGCATAATAACTACCTAAACTTCCTTTGCGGTCGCGGTTACTTATTGGGTTAATTGGCATAAACCAAAGAACTTTTATCCCCATATTTTTGAGTCTTGGTAGATATTCTTGAAAGGCTTTAAATGTACCTTCCGCTGTATATTGTCGTACATTTACTTCGTACATATTCATTTTCTCGGTCCACTTTAATCCTATAGGTTGCGCTATTATTTTATAATTTGTAAAAAATATCAAATTTAAAAATATAAAACTTAGTAGCGTGTTTTTCATAAAATATGTTTGAAGCAAAAATACATTTTATTTTTCAAATATACTTAAATACATGCATAAAATATTTTAAAATCAAAAAAAAAATAGAATTATTAAACAAATAGCAATCTCAAAAAGTTATTTTAAAAGCATTTGTTATTTTGTAACAACTCGAGTATGTGGATTACAAATAGCCGCTTTGTTCATTTATTAGGTATTTTTAATAGGATATCATTAAATTTTAGTTAAAAAACATTTTTTATTAAAAATATAAAAATATTTTCCTATTTTTGCTCTATGGAAAAGAATCATTTGGTTGAAGACGACCAACTAATAGACCTTACTACTTTTAAACAAGAAGTATTGAAAGATTATGAAATTTGTTTAACAAGTCGTGAAGTAAGTTTTCAAGGGAGAAAAGAGGTTTTAGGCGGCAAGGCAAAATTTGGGATTTTTGGTAGTGGCATTGAATTACCTCAAGTAGTGATGGCAAAATTTTTTAAAAAAGGGGATTGGAAATCGGGTTATTATCGCGACCAAACCTTTGCTTTTGCCTTAGAATTATCAAGTCTTGAATCCTATTTTGCACAATTATATGCTGATAGTAAAAATGATCCTTTTAGTGGTGGACGTCAGATGAATGCGCATTTTGCTACCAGAAATATTGACGATGAAGGGAATATTATAAATTTGGTGGAACAATATAATATTGCGGCCGATTTAGCTCCAACAGCAGGGCAAGTTACGCATGCACTTGGATTGGCTTTAGCTTCAAAATGTTTTAAAAACTCTTGGGATTGCGATTTTTTTGAGCATCTTTCCGACCAAGGGCAGGAAGTATGCTTTTGCACCATTGGTGATGCCAGTACCTCTGAAGGGCAGTTTTGGGAAACCGTGAATGCTGCAGGCGTCCTAAAAATTCCTTTAGCCATTTTTGTTTGGGATAATGGTTACGGTATATCGGTTCCCATAGAATTACAGACCGTAAAAGCCTCAATATCAGAAGCTTTAAAAGGTATGGGGTATTATAACAATATCATTAACGAGCACGAAACAGGTATTTTAATATATAAAATTAAGGGCTGGGATTATTCTGATTTATGTCAACAAATTGCTGAAGGAATACACTTAGTAAGAACTAAAGGCGTACCAGCTATTTTTCATATCGAAGAACTTACCCAACCTCACGGACACTCCACGTCTGGTAGTCAAGAAAGATATAAATCTAAAGAACGTTTGGACTGGGAAAAAAATTGGGATTGCATTCTGAAAATGGAAGAGTGGATTTTAGCCAATAAAATTGCCGAACCTCATGAAATTGACACATTGAAACAACTTGTTAAAAACAAAGTAATGGAGGCTAAGAATACGGCTTGGGTAAACTATCAAAATACATTTAAACATACTATTGATGATATCATTGGTTGTTTTAATAATTTGCAATTTAAAACCGACTTTAATTTTGAAATTGCCCAAAATCTTTTAAAAGAAATCATTGAACACAATAATTATTCCCGAAGTTTTATTTTACATAAATTATCACTTATCATCGATTTGGAGCCAGATAATACCTTGCTAAAACCCTTAATCGATTTTAGAAACAACTATAATAAAATGGGGTTTGATTCTTATAATAAAAATCTATATTATGAAGGTAATAAAGATAAAACAATATCTCATTTTGAAGCGTCTGAATTGACGTACAATAATCCAAAAATTCAACTGAAAAATG
>JASGCT010000049.1 GCA_030053915.1 Alphaproteobacteria bacterium | reverse complement strand
TGAAAAAGGAAAAAATATTTGACTATAAAAAAAAAATATTAAATTTAGTACAAAATCTGATTTTTTTTCGTAATTTTACAAAACATCACAAAAGTTATCGTTAACTCATATAATTAAATATAAATGGTAAATGAATTTTATTTGAATAAAGCAATTACAATAACTGGAAGCAATGGTTTTGTTGGAAAAACATATTTAGAAAAAATTCTTTTTGAGTTAGAAGGCTTTAAAAAAATTAATCTTTTTTTTAGAAAGCAAAAATTTGTGTCAATTGAAGCCAGGTTTAAAGAATCAATTGCCAAATCGAATGTATTTAGTAGATTAAAAGAAAAAATCCAAAAATTTGACGATGATTTTATTTCATGGTTATTACAAAGAATAGATTTATACGAAGTAGATTACAATAAAAAAAACTTAGGAATATCTTCAGAAAACCTTCAAAATATTTTTAAAGAAGAAAATGTTTTTATTCATATTGCTGCCTCGGTAAATTGGGATGATCCAATGGAAGTTTGTTTAAATAATAATTTGTTATCTACTATACAACTTTTAGAAATGATAAAAAACAATCAGAACATTAAATCTGATTTTGTTTATTTATCGTCAGCTTTAATTTTTGGTAAAGTAGTAGGGACTTGTTCCGAAAAATTACTTGTGGATAATTGTACTACTGATAATTATTTTAACAGGTGTATTCATCAGCTTAAAAATATTCCTTTTGATTATTTTATGAAATTACAAAAAAGTTTAATTCAATATCGAAAGGATTTACTTAAAAAAATTAAATTATTAAGATTGTATAAAGTTTATTTAGAAGGTGGCAAATGGAATATTTTGGCAAATACATCAGATGATTATAAAATATACCTCATCAATTCAGAGGAGTGCGAAAAATTTAATACTATTATCAAAGATGCAACATTTTGGAATCATTATTGGGAAAATATTCATATAAAAGGTATGTTTAAATTCATGATTAAATCATAATTGCGTAATCAATTAAATTATAGCTAAAAATTAAGAAAACAATTAATTTTTTTAAGAAAAAATGTTTTATATTTGCAAAAAAAATATTATGGAACAAAATAGAATAGAAGTTGCCAATTGGTTTGGTGATTTAAAAACCTATCCTTCAGTTGTTGTTGAAGCCCATTCTTTAGAAGATTTGGAAAATATTGTTAACAATCCAGAAAAATATCCTTCGCCTTTAAAAGCTGTGGGGCAAAACCACTCCACCGCCCAATGTTGTGAAGCCGATGGGGGTACAATCATAAAAATTAAAATGAACAAAATTCTTGAAATTGGAGATGATTTTATTACAGTAGAACCTGGTGTACTTTACAAAGATATTGGTGAAAAATTAGATAGTTTAAATAAACAACATTATATCAATACCGAAATTGGATGTCTTTCGGCTGGTAGTGCGGCTTGTGCTGCCACAAAAGATTCCTCTTTCCCAGGCGAATATGGGCAGGTTGGTTCTTATATATCCAAAATTAAACTATTAACAGCATCAGGTAAAAAAATTGAGGTGGACGACCAAAGCGACCCCGAATTTATGCAAGCCCTACGTTCTTCTTATGGAAATTTTGGCTTTATTTACGAAATTACCTTTAAAACCAAACCCAAACAACCCCTTAAAGTATGGCATAAATCTTGGCACATTAACGATTTTATTAACAATTTAGAGGAAATTAAACAAACCAATGCCGCTTTAATGTATTATTTATATCCTTTTGAAAATAAAATTGCAGTTGAACATCGTCAATATGTTGATATTGCATCTAGTAAAGATTTTAAATATAATTCCTCGCTTTGGAAAATCAGAAATCATTTGTGGAAAAAAACAGCCCCTAATTTAGGACGCTGGTGTGAAGAAAATATCTCAATGGATGGATTAAAATATTCAATTATTGATAATTTTAATGCTTTGGTTCGTTTTGGGATGCGTAATTTTTTAAGTGCCAATAATACCCAACCGGGCGACCAAACCATTCGCTATCCCGACATTTCAGATAAATCGCGTTATACCTTTAGTTTATGGGCATTCCCAGAATCGCGTTATCACGAAGTATTACCTGCTTATTTTAAATTTTGCCAAAAATATTATAAATTAAATAATTATCGAACCAATTTATTAAATGTAGGATATCGAATTGCCAAAGACCAAAGATCTTTATTCTCATACTCTTTCGATGAAAATGTGATGACAGTGGACCCTGTTTCTACAAGTAATCCTGGATGGCGACAATTTTTAGTAGATTATAATGTTTTTTGTAGCGATTTAGGAGGTTTCCCGATGTTTAATCAAACCTGGGGCGTTACCAAAGAACAAGCTGAAAAAGCATTTGGACCAAGATTTGAAAAATTTAAAAAAATTCGTAAAAATATTGACCCTACTAACCGCTTTTTAAATCATTATTTTGCCAATATTCTAGAAGAAAAAATTTAATAGATTTTAAATTATTAAAATTGACTTTTAACGAGAATATTGGTAATTAAGTATTGAATATGAAATACGATTTGAAAAATCAACTTGTTTTAATTACAGGCGCATCTTCCGGTATCGGCAGAGAAATAGCCATTGCATTTTCACAACATAATGCACGTTTAATACTGATTGCCCGTAATGAATCAAAACTTTCTGAAACACAGTCTTTTTGTTTAAAAAATACCCCTGATTGTCATATTTTTATTGGTGATATTGGCAATTGGGATACAGTTAAAAAATTAGGTAATGCAATAAAAGACACAATTGGTATTCCAGATATTATTGTTAACAATGCTGGCGAAGGTTGTTTTTTAGCCATCTTTGAGTGTATCGAAAATGAAGTTGAACACGCTTTAAAATCTCCTTTTTTGTCTAGTTATTATTGTGTCCAATTTTTTATAAAAGATTTTATGTCCCGAAATTCTGGTACAATTCTTAATGTAAATGCACCAGCCGCTTATTTTCCTTTCCCTAAAATGATTGCCTATTCGTGTACCCGGGCAGCAGTCCGTTGTTTTTCTAGATGTTTACGATTAGACTTAAAAGGCTATCGTATTAAAATTCAAGACCTTGTGCCAGGATTAACCCAATCTAATTATTTTGAAAACAATAACATGGATTGGAACAAACGTATTCCATTTATAAATAGGTTGTTTTTTAAACCGTTAACACCTCAAGAAGTTGCTAAAGCGGCATTAAAAGGGTTGTTTCGTAAACAAAAACTTATTTGTCCACAGCCCTTGATGACATTTTTTATTGTTTGTGCTCAGTACTTTCCCAATACATTTGATTTTTTAGTAAGTTTAAAATCTAAATAATTTAAAACATGGTACAAGAGTTTTATTTGAATAAATCAATTACAATAACAGGTTGCAATGGTTTTGTTGGTAAAACATATCTAGAAAAAATTCTTTTTGAAATTGAAGGCTTTAAAAAAATTAATCTTTTTTTAAGAAAGCAAAAGTCAGCTTCAATTGAAAAAAGATTTATTGAAGAAATAGCGAAATCGATTGTGTTCAATAGACTCAAAGAAAAAATCCAAAAATTTGATGATGAATTTACTGCTTGGTTGTTGCAAAGAATTGACTTATACGAAGTAGATTACAATAAGAAAAACTTAAATTTATCTGAAGAAAATATATCAAAAATTTTTAGTGAAAAAAATGTTTTTGTTCATATCGCGGCATCGGTGAATTGGGACGACCCAATGGATACCTGTTTAAATAATAACCTGTTGTCAACTATTAATCTTTTAAAAATGATTAATAATCATCAAAATCAAAAATCTGATTTTGTATATTTATCATCAGCATTAATTTTTGGGAAAGTTCTGGGGGAATGTTATGAAACATTTCTTGGAGAACATTGTACTACAGATGAAGATTTTAATCATCATATTGAAGAGTTTAAGGTTATTCCAATTGATTATTGGTTTTTTATATCAAAGCATAAAAGAAGAATATTTAATCTTAAAGCTAAAAAAAAGATACAAGATCCTTGCCCTTACGAATGTATTATTCATCCTGAGGAATCTGTTTTTAATCAATTATTAGAAAAAATGCGTTATGATTGGGTTAATAAAAATATGGTGGAGTATGGTCGAAAAATAGCGCATTCGTATCAATTTAGTGATATGTACACATTTACCAAGGCTTTGTGTGAACTTGAAGTTATGAAAAATGGTGATACTATCAATATTTCGATTGTTAGGTCGAGTGCCATAACCGCTGCTATTCAAGACCCTTTTCCTGGATGGATAGAGAAAATGATTTCATATAACCCACTTATTCTAAAAATAGGTCAAGGAAAATTAAAAATTATGCCTGCCCAAAAAAAAGCCGTTTTAGATTTTATTCCTGTAGATCTCATTATTAATCAATTAATTTTAGCCCCACTTCATATTTTGATACCCAATGGGCAACAAGTATTTAATGTAGCTAATAGTTCCATTGTACATCATACTGTAATGAATGTGATTAATAATATTGTCCATTATTTTAATTTAAATAATATTAAAAAGCATCACCAAAATCGCCCACCCAAATTAGTGGCTTATATTATTCATCCTAAAATTGTTTTAACCATTTTGCATCTACAACGTTTAATTGTTTTAGGTAGCATTGATATTTTATATTTTTTTAATAAAATTCATTTTTTTTTAAAATTTCAAAAAAAACTGGTTTATGTTAGAAGAGATTTATTAAAAAAAATTAGAATATTAGAGTTGTATAAAGTGTATCTTGAAGGTGGAAAATGGACTATTTTGGCAAATACTTCTGATGACTATAAAAAATACCTTCCGCCCAATGAGACCCAACATTTTAATACCAACATAAAAGATGCAACACCATGGGAGAACTATTGGGAAAATATTCATATTGCTGGGATGTTTAAATTCATGCTAAAATAAATAATGTCAAAATATGGATTTTAATAATTACGAAGATGTTCTGTCCAGTTTAAAAAGTAAAACCAGATTGCCGTTTTATTGGATTGAAGGCGACGAACCTTATTTTATTGATAAGGTTTCAGAATTTGCTGCAGAACATATTTTAACCCCTGCAGAAAAAGATTTTAATTTACATGTATTATATGGTAAAGATACCAATTGGAACGAAATAATATTAAAATTCAAACAATATCCAGCTTTTGCTGAAAATCAAGTAATAATTGTTAAAGAAGCCCAAGCATTAGACCTTTCTAAAGATACTTTAGAAGAGTATCTAAAAAGTCCAAACATGCAAACAATATGTATTGTAGCCTATAAATATAAAAAATTAGACGGTCGAAGTAAACTCTTAAAACTCATTAAAGATAAATTTGGTTTATTTACAACTAAAAAATTATACGAAAATAATTTAGCCCCCTTTATAAAAAAACTTGCGAAAGAAAAAAATATTCAAATTGACGACGATGCCATTCAAATAATAATAAATTATATTGGTAACGACTTAACAACCATTCATAACGAAATAAATAAAATATTAATAAATTTAACCCCCAATCAAACTATAAATGCCAATTTAGTGTATCAGTATATGGGTTTACATCGCGAATTTAATATTTTTGAACTTCAAAACGCCTTATTTAAAAAAGAACTTGATAAACTCTTTTTAATCGTTGATTATTTTAAAAATAATCCTAAGTCGGGCCCCTTAATTCTCATTATTTCTACATTATACAATGCTTTTAGTAAATTATTAATAATCGACCAGTATTCTAAATTGTCGTCTAAAGAATTGGCGTCTAAATTAAACATGCACGAATATATTGTAAAAGATTATATTTTAGGATATAAAAATTATACTCCAAGTATTAATCTTTATAAAGTTTTTTTGATTTTACATCAATATAATTTAAAAATGCTCGGTATTAATAATATTAAAGTTAACGAAGATGAATTATTAAAAGAAATGATGTGTAAGATTTTAATTTATTGAGGTATTTTAATATTTTTTTTTTGAATAATCCTTTTATTTTATTTTTAAATATGTAACTTTGCTTAAATAAATTCAAAATGTTTTATAAAATTCAAGTTAAAAAAATTGTATCGATCGTTGTTCTTTATTTTGTTTTAGCGACTTCCTTATTTTCTCAATCTAATATGAATTTAACAGATAGCGTGCTTGGTTTTAGCACAGCATATTTTGAAACATCCACAAATGGAACTGGGGGCAATGGGGACTATCTTCAATTGCCAAACTTAGATATGTCTGGTAGTTTTACCATCGAAACCTGGTTTAAAAGTAAAATTCAAGTTGGGGGTTGGAATAAGATTTTTGATTTTGGCAAAAGTTTGAATGGTATAGGAACGAGTGATGGCGTTTTATTAGGGTTCCCAACCTCAAACCAAATTGGCTTTCATGTGAATGGAAGTGATGTAGCTGTAACATTACCTTCAAATTTTATTGCAACAAATTGGAATCACTATGCCTTGGTTTGGAATGGTAGCTCGGTATCTTTGTATATAAATAGTATTTTAATTAGTAGCGTTACAAGCGGTCAAAATCCAATTGCTGCAACAACTTGTGTAAAAAATTATATAGCTGGGTCTAACTGGAACGACCCAAGTACACAAGGCTTATTTCGCACTTTCAAAATTTGGAAACGGAACTTGTCTCAGGCAGAGATACAGAGCTATTATTTATTTATGAACTATCGAAATGATGATAGTTTATACTATTACTTACCTTTAGATACAGCATTAATAACTTCTACAAATATTATAAATAATACCTATATAAATAATGCGTCAACTTCCCCTATAGCATTAAATTTTCCAACAAAAGTAACAAGTCAAAATAATATTGGGGCAAATTGGAGTTTAGACAACAATGCCATTTTATTATATGGTACCTATAGTGGTACTTTGCAAGCAAATGAAATTTTGCAATACAATATTAATCGGAGCGATAACTGGCAAAATATAGATACAACAAATAATAATTATTGGCAAACACAATTATCAACAACCTCAAGCCTTAAAAATGTTCAAATTAGAAGCCTCGTTAATGGGGTTGTTAGTGATAGGATTTTCAAGACGTTTTATTTTGAATATTCAATTACAAACTTTTTTTATGATGTAAATTATATAGTGTCTGCTTTTAATAATGGGGGGCAATCTGTTTTTCCAACTTATAATTCTCAATTTGGCGAAAATGGTATTATTTTTTCTTTATCAGGCGATACGAATACTTATATTAAAATAGATTCTTTAACTGGAATTATAACTTGGGATGCCTTAACGCCAATAGGTAATTATAATCTAAAATCAATCGCTACAAATTTAGTAAATAAAGATACAACAGATTTTACTTTAAAAATACGACTGTTAGACGATAATGAAAGTTTTAGATATTCAAACACAACATATTATGTTTCTTTTGGCAGTGCAGGCAACTCGAGTTCCCCTATTTTAGGCAATTCGGTTTCCAATCCTCTATATTCAATAACGCCTAATAATGTGCCAGGTGTGTCTATAGATCCAAATACGGGCATAGTGTCGTGGGCGGCAACAGCACAAGCCCAGCGTTCTATATTTACAATTTATATTGAATATGATAATAGGTTTACATTTACTAATTTAAACCTTAGTGTAGATTATGCCAAAGTAAATTTTGGTTATACGGGTGGTGTCCAGTTATATACTGTGCCAGCCAATGTCAGGTCGATTGTTGTGGATGTTGTAGGGGCTAATGGTGGGGCTTATGTTCAAGAAACATCTTTTAATTCATATCAAGCCCAAAATGCAGGTGGGGCTAGGGTACAGGCAACCCTGGCTGTAACAACTGGCGAGGTACTCAGAATTTATGTAGGCGGTGCTGGCAATGATGCTTGTTTTTGTCCAAGTAGAGATCAACTTGTAGGTGGTTTTAATGGCGGTGGTGGAACAGTTGAATCTAATTATAACTACACAGGGTCATATACTAGTTATTTTAGCCCTAGTGGTTCTGGGGGTGGTGCATCAGATATTAGGTTTGGTGGTGATGCATTTACTAACAGAATTGTTGTAGCAGGCGGTGGTGCTGGTATGGGATATGATGATAATAATAAAGTGCCATTTGCTGGATTTGGTGGTTTAAATGGTACCGATCCTGCTTATGGTAATGGTACTACCGGTGCTTCGCAAACTCAAGGAGGACTTGGTGGCAATAACAATACCTCTAGCAATGGCAGTTTTGGTGTAGGTGGTAAAGGTGCGGTAAGCGGCGGCGGCGGTGGCGGCGGATGGTACGGCGGTGGCGGCGGCGCTAACAGCGGCGGTGGTGGCGGCTCTAGTTATGCTATCCCTAGTGCCCAAAACGTTGTATATACTACCAATTATAACGGTGCGAGCTTTCAAAACAATAATGGTTCTGTAAGTATTTTACCAATTTTTACCAATCCTCCCTATTTTGAATATATAAACGAATCTCTAACGGTGAATAATTATACGCCAGGATTTTCTATGGCACCAATTCCTAATCAAATTGGGTTAAGATATGTTTTGAATAACGCTGGACCTCAATTTAGTATCAATAGTTCAACAGGCGTTATCAGTTGGAACGATCAACTTCCTGTAGGTACTTATGTTATCAATGTAAAGGCATTTAACATTTCTAATGATTCTGGTTCAAACACATTTATTCTGATTGTAGTCAATAATTCAAGTGATTCTGTTTTAAAATATTACAATTCCAGTCTTCAATTGACCACAGGCGGCAATTCAACTCAAGGCGATTATTTACAATTACCTGCTTTAGATTTGTCGGGTTCTTTTACAATACAAACTTGGTTTAAAAACAACGGTAGTTTAGGTGGTTATAATCGCATTTTTGATTTTGGTACTAAATCTGGTATCTATGGCACAAGTAGCGGGGTTTTATTAGGTTTTGCATCTAACACGAGTTTAGTTTATCATTCTAATGGTTCTGATATCATTGTCAATTTGCCGAATAATTTTAATGTAACAGGTTGGAATCATTATGCGCTAGTACGTACTGAAAACACATTAAATTTATACATTAATGGTGTTTTAATTAATAGTGCTTCAAACATCAATCCAATTAATCCGAATACTTGTACAAGTAATTTTATAGGACGCTCTAATTGGGATGCGGATAATGCAACCATTGGTCAATTTCAAAATTTTAGTATTTTGAAACGTGCGATAGATGCCAATGAATTACAATTAAGTTACAAATTACGAACGGTTATTAATGAAAATGAATTGTATTATTATTTACCCTTAGATTCTATATTACCCAATACTCAAAATATTGCAAATAGTACTATTTTGAAAAATAAGGCTAATTCAAATATTGCCAGCATTATTCCTGCCATCTTACATAGTAATCACGATTCTGGGGCAAGGTATTTAGTGAATCAAAATCAAATACAAATTTTTGGATCGATTACATCTCAACTTAAAAACAACGAGGTTATTGAATTTAGTTTAGATGGTGGCAACACCTGGCTTGCATCAACCGAAATCAATAATTCATATTGGTCGGCTGTGCCACCCAGTAATTTTTATGGTGGGGTTATAAAGGTGAGGTCGCGAATTAATAATATAGTAAGCAGTAGAATTTTTAAAGATTTTGTAGTACAATACCCACCTTTTGCACCTATAATAAATGGCGTATCGGCTTTAAATCAAGCAGCTTTAATTAATTTTGACCCGACTGTGAATGTTTTAATTAGACCTGTTGTTACATCTTATTCAATATACAGTTTAGATAGTCTGATTAGAAAAATTGATACCATCAATCCGCTTTATATTTATAATTTAAATAACGACAGTATATATAGATTTAAAATTGTGGCTCATAATGTCGTGGGACCTTCTCCTTTTTCTAATATCAGTTCAGCAATTCAACCTATAAATAATGGTGCGCGATATATAACATCTGTGGTAAATGGTTACATTACACCCAGTAGAAGTTTATTGAATGATGTAGATTTTAAGGTTACCTACAAGCCGTTAAACGATTCTTATATCTTAGATAGTATTTTTATTAATAATTATTATGATGACGATATAACACAAGATTCATTAAATAGCTATACATTTTTAGGTGGCGGTGGAGGATACATTGGAAGCATCTTTGTTAAATATAAATTAAAATCTTTTTTAATTTCAGATAGTGTTAATAATGGTGGTAAAATTGTTTTTATAGATTCACCCAGGGTACAATATGATTCATTTGTTCGTCTTAAAATTTTAGCCGATGCTCGTTATTATATTGATAGTATTTGGATAAATTCTGTTTTCTATTATGCCAGCTTAATTTCCGGTCGTGAACTTGGATTAGATTCGTTGCCCTATATTTTTAATCATGTAAGAGCTGATAGTTCAATACGAGTGTGGTTTAAGTTAGGGCAAGTACCCTCTGCACCGTTCTTAGATAGCGGATTTTCAGGTAACCGTCAAGCAACAATTTATTTTAGCCGTCCTGAAAACTATGGTGGCTTGCCAATTTTATATTATAAAATATATGCGTATTCAAATACGGATACTATTATACAAATAACTACCGGTTCTCCATATTTATTTACGGGACTAAGTAATGATACTGTGTATCGCTTTCAAGTTTCGGCGGTGAATAGTCGTGGGGAGTCGCCACTTTCAAATTTAAGTGATCCAATTACGCCGGATCCAATGCTATTTAATATCAATACAATTGTTGTTAATGGCACGATAACTCGAACCCGCTCGGTTTTTATGGGCAATAATATACAAATAACATATAGTCCCTTATCTGGCTTTAGTTTGGATAGCATCGTTGTTGATAGCATTAAAATAGATACTACAGGTATTAGTAATACCTATGTTTTTGTAAATGTTTCTAGGGCTCATTCGATAGCTGTGTACTACTCGCATCGAGGTTTTGCGGTGCATGCTTCGGTTGGTGATCATGGTAGTTTAAATATTCCTAATGATACTACTGTAGATTTTAATAGTCGCCTTGACATTATCGCTACACCCGAACTTGGTTATGTATTAGATAGCTTACTCATAAATCATGTTAAAGTTATAGCGATAAATTCGGGCTATATTATACCACATGTAACAGAGGCACTAACCATTCGGGCTACCTTTAAAGTATTTGCTATTACAGTTAGGTCTTCATCAAGTGGTGGTGGAAGTATAATACCGAACCAAGATTCGGTATTACTATATGGCAGCAGTATTCGTTATTATTTTACACCCAATTCGGGTTATGTTTTAGATTCATTACTAATAAACGGCGTATTAAATAGAGACTCTTTATCTTCATATACTTTTAATAATGTAAGGGGCGACTCAACAATTCAAGTCGTGTTCAAAAAACAACAATTAAAAATAATTGCCATAGCCAATTTTGGAGGAACCATCTATCCTGATGATACTGTTTTAGTTAATCCTGGCGACAATTATACTTTTTATTTTAACGTCAATAATGGCTATAAAATTGATAGCGTTTTGGTAAATGGCATAGATACAATGATATCAAATCTTCAATTTACATTTACCAATGTACAAATAAATTCACAAATCCGAGTGGTATTTAAAAAACAAAATTATAACGTTTTTTCGTATGCAGGTTTAAATGGAAGCATTAGCCCATCAGGAATAACAACTGTTTCTTATGGTGATAGCTTAAGATTATTGATAAGTCCTAATCAAGGTTATAGTGTAGATAGTTTATTAGATAACGGTGTTTTAGTTCTAGATTCAACTACTAGTTATACGATACGAAATATAGCCGAAAACAAAATTATTTTAGCGTTGTTTAAGAACTATGACTATATTATTGCTGCCAGCGCTGGTACAGGAGGCCGTATAACACCAAGTGGCAATATTAAAGTAAATAGTTACGCTAATATTAATTTTAATTTTATTCCTGATGATGGGTATCAAATTGACAGTGTTTGGGTTAATAATGTTTTATTACCTCATATAACATATTCATTTAGGTTCGATACGGTTAAAATAAATCAAAGCATTCGAGTTGTCTTTCGAAAAAAATTCTTTAGTAAAATTGTAAAGCCTATTCTTAAATTAATGGATACTTTAAAAGTAATTGGAAATAATATTAACAGAATTGAGTTAAGAAGCTTAAATAATAAAAACGTATTTTATTTAGGATTTTTATTAAAGGACATGAATACAAATATGGATAGTATTTATAATTATGCTTTGCCTTACGAATTATCAGATGGCATATACAAATTACGCGGTATTAGCAACAGTAATGATACAAGCGACATCTTTGTGATTAGAATTAATAATAGTTTTGATAGTCTTGGTTATAATAAATTTGGCGTAAACAATTTTGGTCAATTAAATATACCTGATAGTTTAAACAATATTGTTGATGTAAGTTTAGGAACTGGTTTTACATGTATATTATTAAACGATGGTACATTGCAATGTTTTGGTGAAAATAATCTCATGCAATTAAATGTACCATTTTATGCTAATGATATAGTAAGTATTGAAAGCGGTTCTTCCCATACTGTAGCTTTGAGGTCTAACGGTACTGTTTTGAGTTGGGGATACAATTATTATGGTCAAGCAACACCCCCAGAAAATTTAAACAATGTTGTAAAAATAGCCTCTGGAACTCAACATTCTATGGCAATGTTAGATAATGGTAAGGTTGTAATTTGGGGTGATACCAATGGATTGTCGGTGCCATCTTTTATAGATTCTGTAATAGACATTGCTGCAGGTAGCCGTTTTGGCATTGCAATAAAATCAAATAGTAATGTTTTGGGCTGGGGTTTTAATAATAGTGGTCAAACATCTATTCCAACAAATTTAAGTAATGTTATATCCGTAGCTACAGGGTACGCTCATACAATTGCATTAAAATCAGACAGTTCAATAATTTCTTGGGGCTTAAACAACAACCAACAAACCAGTGTGCCACAAAATAAATATTTAAAAATTGCAGGTGGTGTAGATTTTTCATTAGGTATAACAGACTCAAAATCAGTAGTAGCTTGGGGTAATTTAACAATATCAACGGCTATTAATACCTCTGATTTAAAAAATGTAGTTGATATTTTTGATGGTTCATTTACTTCTCATGAAATAATATTTAATAAATTATCAATTCAAACAAGTGCTGGTGTTGGCGGTAATATCAGCCCATCAATTTTTGCCAAGCGCCTCAATAATTATCCCATCATTATTACAGCTAATGAAGGATACATCATCGATAGTATCTTTGTTAACAATAACTTATATTATGCCTTTAGTGGTGGTACCGAAATTGGTAAAACAAACTTTACATATTCATTTTTAAATGTAAGTGGCGATAGTACTATTAGATCTACTTTCAAAATCACGAGTGTGCCATCAGCACCGCAACTTGTAACAGTTATCAGTGGGAACGCCTTGGCAACAGTATATGCTAAAGAACCTATCGATTTTGGTGGCTTACCCATATTGTTTTATAAAATATATACTTATTCCAAAAGTCGCAACCGAATTGATACCGTTTATTCAATACCTGCAATTATCAGCGGGCTTATAAATGACACAAACTATACCTTTCAAATTTCCGCAGTGAATGCTCGCGGTGAATCTTTACTCTCTGCAATTAGTGATACTGTAACCCCAGATTCAAACTTATTTAATATATTAGCATCTGCAAACAATGGTATTATCGCCGATGTAAAAGACAATTTAAACGGTTCATCTTTTTTAGTAAAACACATTCGTTTAGGCGATACAATTCGTTTAAGTTATGTTGGTAACCCGGGTTATCAATTAGATAGTGTAGTGGTTGATAGCGTAAAAGTAAATAATTTACTCTATTCTAAAAATTTTAGTTTTGAAAATATAAGCCGCAATCATATAATTGCTGTATATTATTCTAAGAAGCAATATACCATCACGGTAAATATTGGAAATAATGGCACTTTAAATTTAAAGAATGATACAACGGTTGACTATAATAGTAACTTGGTGTTATTAGCTAACCCCAATGTGGGATACGAAGTAGATAGTTTTATTGTTAATGGCAACAATGTTTTATTAACTAACAATAGTTATTTGTTAGCAGCAATTGATACCAATACAAATATTATGGTTAAGTTTAAAGTTCAAACTTTTAATATAATTACTTCTACAAACTTTGGTGGAACTATTCGTATAGTTGGCGGAAGTAATCTTGCTTCTTACGGAAGCAATGTATTGATTATGATGAAAGCTTTCGATACGTTTTTTATAGAAAATATTAATGTTAATGGCAATGCCATCTATCAGTTTGGTAACGGTACAGAAATTGGGAAAGATAGTGTTGCCTATTTGTTTAATAATGTGCGTGGTGATAGCAGTATTTCAGTTATTTATAGAAAGGTACAAGCAAGCTCCCCACCAATATTAGTAAGTGCATCAGCTGGAAATAGTCAAGCAGTTATCAATTTTTTACCTCCTATCGATTTAAATGGTAGTGCTATTCATCATTATATCGTTCGTGCTACTTCGGGGACCATTGAAGTTACGGGAACAAGTAGTCCAATAATTATTAAAAATTTAACGAATGGTGTTGTTTATCGATTTAACCTTGTAGCAGTAAATGATTTTGGCTTCGAGTCTGAAGTTTCGGCTTTAACCGAAGTTTTAATTCCACAAGATGGCTTAATTAATATTAATACTTCTGTGTTAAATGGTAATATTTCTCTTTCAAGCGCAGTTCCTTTAAATAGTTCTTTTAGAGTTACATATAGTCCTAATTTTGGTTATGAGTTAAGCAAAATTATTATTAATAATGTAATACAACCTTTAGATTCTATCAATGGTTATACTTTCAAAAATGTAATAAACGACTCTACGATTAGGGTAGAATATAAATTAAAAACCTTTAAGATAGTAGCTTTACCAACTCAAAATGGTTTAATAAGCCCATCAGATACAAGTATAGTTAATTATGGCAAGAGTTTATTATTTACAATGACACCAGATGAACACTTTAGTTTAGACAGTTTATTTATCGATGGCTTCGCTGTAGCACCCAATCTGCAATTTTTATTTACCAATGTTAATGCCAATCATACAATTTTTGCTAAATTTAAATCGAGTACATTTATCATCACTGCTGGTGCGGGTGAAAATGGCATAATTACGCCCTCTGGAAAAGTTCCTGTAGGTAGTTGTAATTGCCAAAACTTTAGTTTTATACCTAATAATGGTTTTGTAATTGATAGTGTATTAATTAATGGCGTATTGAAATCTGTAGATAACAATGGTTATACTTTTTATAATGTAAAAGGTGATAGTAGTATTTGGGTTAATTTCAAACCAATTTCAATACCTGTTAATACTATAAGTATAAGCGTCATAAATCCTAATTGCTATGGCATAAGTGGTAGTGCTGTAGTAAATTTCATGAGCACTACAGTTTATAATAAAATTTTATTACGAAACACGTTAAGCAATAATACACAAAGCTTTATAATCAATTCACGAAATTATTTTATTAATAATTTAAATGCGGATAGCATATATGAAATTACGGTAATTGATAGCACGTTAAATTCAGGTTATGCAAATCGTATTTTCAATATTATTTTAAGACAACCTTCTAAGCTTAGTGCATTTAGTGAAGTAGTATCAAATAAAAAACAAGTTATATTAAATTTATCTGGAAGCGCCTCCTACCTTATTAATTTAAATGGTAATACCTTTGAAACTCAATCAAATACTATTGAATTACCATTAGCGGTTGGGGTCAATAAAATTGTAGTAAAACCTGAAAATGCCTGTCAAGGTGTTTATGAAGAAACAATTTTAGTAAGTGAAAATATAAGCTTGTATCCTAATCCAACCACTAACAAAGTTACTTTAAATATTGGTGGGACAGATACAAAATTAAAACTTAGTTTAGTTACTGAACAAGGAAAAAATTTATTTACCAAAGAAGTAGAATTAGATCATTTTCGTAATGTTGTTTTAGATGTTTCTAACTATCCGTCTGGAGTATATTTAATAAAAGTAGATGGGACAAACTTGGATAGCATCCTAAAATTTGTAAAACAATAAAATTAATATTTATGTCCTCTTCAAAAGTTACACAAAAAATTAGGTTGAATAACATGTTGAATTTATTTTTTTATTTGATATTCAGATCAAGTCGCTTTGTGCTTTGTGCACTTTTTTTATACTTACTTTTAAAATAAGCGCTCAATATAATTTACCAAAGAATAATTGTAAAACTCCTCAGGTTTTAGAATTTTTAGAACCTGATATAACTAACAGCAAAAACATCTCCGAAACATTAACACAATGGCGTATTCAAAATAATAGTAAATTTCCGTATGAATTATCAGAAGATGGTATTTTAAATTGTATTAAAAATTATAATCAAAAAATTAAAAAAATAAATGATGATGTATTACAAAATGTAGATAAATTTTATAACCAATTAGTTGAACTATATGCAAGTTATTATGGTCTTATTCAAGCTAAAAAAGACTTAGATTCTCTAAATTTAATTAATGATAGCTTAAATAACTATCTTGCAGCTATCTGCTTACAAGGCGTTTATGGCGTTGTGCTTAATATAACATCGATAGATGAAGCAATCAGTTATCAAGAAAGAAGAAAAATAGCTGTAAATATTGCGGCTGGTAAAGCCATTCAAGATTTAAGTAGTGAATTTGTTCAATATCTTCAAAAATTTAGAACCGATGACAAACAAAAACAAATTGTAAGCTGGTTAGAACAACAAATTAAAGGAAGTTTAGAATTTGATACCGCCGCTTCTTTTAGCGAGATAGTAGATGATAATAGCAAAGTTTTATTTATAATTACCTTAAAAGTGCATCCTTTCCAACCCAAATTTAAATTGTTTCAAACCGCCAATACCGCTGTTATCGGCTCAATATTATTAAATAATTTAGACTTAGATGAATTAAATAAATACAATTTTTTACAAGATAGAAAAGAAGATGTCATATCAAAATTGGCCGATTTAATGAAAGCATCTAATATTTTTAATAACATTAATGAAAATACCAATTTTAATTTAGTCTCTTCTAGTATAGATAAATATAATGTAATTAGTCAGGGTAAAAAATTATTAAATTCCAATTTTTTAAATAGTTTAAAACGATTTAAAGCTATTCTTAAAGTAATAGGGGCACGCTTTAATCATAAGAATTATACAGAAAGCTTTAATGCAGGAAAAACGATTTTAAAAAATAATATTCTTGACGCCAAGCATGATATACTTATTTTGCAATCACTTATCATGCACTTAGCACCAAGCTTTCAAATTCCCCAAATCTACAATAATCAAATAAAGAGTTATACTGATAATATTCAAATCAGACTTGATGTATTTAATAAAAATGATACCGTGCCAGTGTTTGATAAATACCAAACCATAAACCTTTTGAATTTTCCAGACCTTTTCAATCATAATTTATTTGCTAAACGAAAAATTTCTAATCTATGGTTATTTATAGTCAATAATCCCGAAGATTCAAATGCAAAGACAGATTTATTAGGAAGGTATAATTACAATGTATTTTTAGAAGATAGTTTAGATTTGTTACGAAATAATGATTCGTTAAATAGAAATAAAAGATTACAAAAATATACAAATTTTGATAAATATTTAATTTTCGACAATAATACATTTAATAGCAAAGATTTAAATAAATTCGACTCAAATCTTCATTATAACAATATTCAAATTCTAAATAAGTCTTTAATTCAAGTAAATTTTAAGAGTCCAGAATCGGGTGCGCATGTTAATATAAACAGAAAATATATAGGTAAAACACCAT
>JASGCT010000118.1 GCA_030053915.1 Alphaproteobacteria bacterium | reverse complement strand
CTAAAACCAGAATTGTTTAAAATAGACCCTAATGATTTTAAAAATATAATCCTAAGTTTGAACGATAAAATAGTCAATTTACATCAACAACCTTGTGAAACTTGACAATTAACAATTAATCATTTACCATCAAACACAAAATCGTAAATATAATTGTCGTGTATTTTCCTTGTTTTTTCTACAAGGGTATCACTTGGTTTATCTAAATATTCTTCTACAAAACGAGTCTATTCTGCATCGGTAAATGTTACATTGTTTAGCCATTGCAATGGCACGCTTACATTCGCTAACATGGCTTCTTGGGTATTTAAGTTCAAAGGGTTTTCATAACCTTGGTGTATTAAATCGTTAATAAATTCTCTCCCAAGAGCAGCTTCTGTTTAATATACAGCCGCTGCCTCATTTAAAACTGCTTATTTAGTGTACTTTTCAAGTACAATGAAGTTGTTAGATTCTGCTATGGTTTTATACATATTCTGTTAGTTTAATAACTGTAATGCCTACAGCTATTGCTATTCCAAAACTTAACAATGTTCCTATCAAAATATATTCTGTTAGTTTTCTGTCTTTAGATTCTTTTAAATCTCCAAAGCGAAACACCGATTTTGCAGCTAATAAAAAACCTATTCCTTCCCAATTACCTGTTATTACAAACACAAATACAAATAGACGTTCTAACATACCAATATCTTTTCCTGCATTATTTGATGACTCTTCATTGCCGTCATTTAAAGCTTTTGACCAATTTAACATCAATTCTCTCATTACAATGCCCGATACTACCGTTATTAAAACTATGGCAGTTGCATAAATCCAAATTTTAGGAGATATTAGTATTGGATTAAGATTTATTTCAGGTTTAAAAAAAATACCCACATTCCTAATATACTTATAATATGCAACGCTTAATCTATTAAAAACCAACTTGACTTGTTGCCAATTTTTTGAGCATATAGTTTTATTGTGTCAATAATTCCGTGTAATAACATGAGAAATAATGCTAAAAACCAATAATTTATATTCCAAAGTATTAGAATGATTAAAATGGCATGTATTACAATATGTGCATACAGGTATATAGATTTGGCTTTATTTACTTCTTTATTTTTTACCCATGCAGTAGGTTGAAGGATAAAATCTCCTATAAAATGGGCTAATACGAGTTTTATGAGTATAATCATTGTAGTAAGGATTTAATTTTGTTTCGGTACATCTTTTCCACCTCTAAAATTTCATTCACATTAGCTCTATTCCATCTACCGCTAACCGAGTTTTGCTTTATACCAAGTTGTTTGCCAATTTCTTCTTGTGTTATATAGGGGTTGTTTAATATAATTTGAACCAATTCTGCCGATGAAACTGTCCATTTGTCCATAATTGTTCCTACTAATTTTAAGTACAAATTCATCTCTTCATCAAAATTTTTCCAAGCGGTTTTTATACTTATGGTTACATTTTCCTTTTTAAGAACATCAAACTTTTCGCTTGAGTAGATATAAGCTGGTCCATTATTTTCTGATATACTTTTACCAAAGTAAGTTTTTTCGCCAATACCTAAAGCCATACGAACATCTATTGTTTTTATTTTTTTTGTTATATCGGTGGTGGTTATTTTTTTTATTAATGCTTTTATTTCTAAAGCCTTTATAAGTGCTTCCTCAGGATTTTCTATTTCAATCTGAAAAAAATCTCCTGAATGTAACTCCCAATTTTTGTGATTTTTACCCCAAGAAACTAATAAATTTTTGAGAGGTTTTAACCATACGGCTTGGTTTCCCAATTTTCTTGATGCGATAATATCACCTTTTATAACTGCTATCATGCTGCAAATATCGTTTGATAAGACGATAATTCAAAATATCGTTTATAAAGGCGATAATTTAAAATATCGTTTGAAAAGACGATAATTAAAAATATCGTTGAATGGAGCGATATAATATCTATTCGTTTTCATGCTTAGGAAAGGTTGGCAACTTATCCCTATAATATTCATATTGCTTTTTCCGTAACTCAATTTCTTTCGGAGGTTTTTCGCTAATAGGTCTGTGGCAGTAGCGTATAAATCTAACACCTGTTGGTACATTACTTTTTTTCACTAGAACGTATATCACGAATACGGTTCAACAATTCTTTCCAATAACCGCCACCGCCCAGGTTTTTCAGGCGTTCATCGTCTATTGTAAAACCTTTAACAATGTATTTTTTTAGGCGTTGTGTAGCCCAAATTCTAAACTGTGTGGCTATTTTTGAATTGATACGATAACCCAAAGCAATAATCATATCAAGATTATAATAATCTAACTCTCGTTCTACTTCTCTGTTGCCTTCCTTTTGAACTGTTCGGATTTTCCGAACAGTTCAAAAGGTGTTAATTCTTCATCGGTATAAATATTTGGGTACTGTTTTAAAATGTATGCTAGTAAAAAATACAAGAAACAGCAAGAATTTACGTTGAAATAAGTTATGAGTGAAATAACTATTCAAGTAAATTGCCCTCGCTGCAAGGGTATAAAAGTGAAGAAAAATGGTAAGAAAGCAACAGGTAAGCAAAACTTTCTTTGCCATAATTGTAAAAAACAGTTTCAATGGGTGCATAATTTTTTTTTCTGCCAAAAGCCAATAGATGCCAACTTTTTAAAGGTTGGCATCCATTTAAAAATTAAGCAAAAAATGAAAAATTGTTTATGCACCCGTTTCAATATGAGTATTTTTATAAAGGTGCATAGCCAACTAAAAAAGAGTTAGCTAAATCAATAACTTTAAATGGAAGTGGCATTTGGGTTTCTATCTTACACTTATCGCTCAAAATAAGCCAGTGTACCGCCAACCCAATCTTTATCAGCATTGTACCGTACACCTATCATTTTTCCCTTGCTTAATCTTGCAAGGTTATTGGTAGCAATTGGTCTAGGTTCGCCATCTTTCCAAAAATAAAAAATGCGTATTTCGGCTTTGGCTGGTTCGTTTGGTGTTGCAATGATATTAGCGTATTTTACTTTTTTCTGTAAAATCCAATTGTGTGGTTCGGTTACGGCTGCTATATCTGCTGGGGTTACATCTATCACTACACCTTGCCCTGCAAATGAGAACAAAGGTTTCAGTACATAATTTTCAAGGTCGGTTGGGATGGTTGCTATTTCATCTAAAAACCTAGTTTCTGGCACATATTGGTGGCTAATAAAAGGCAATGTGTATTTACTGATTTTATAAAACCAATTTGGGTGAGGTACCCATTCTACATCCAAATCTGCAAGTAATAATTTACCCTTGGCTTGTATATCTGCCGATTGTTGTTGTAGGTCATCAAAAATAATACGGTTGTAAATGCGCTTTACAGGCGTTTTTACACCATTAAGTAGGTAAAACAATTGCTTACCTTCTTGTATCAATTCTGTAAGGCACACGGTTTTAATACCTACATAATCTTCTGTGTAGTAAAAATCAATTTTTGTTTTTTGTTCGTGCGGCAATATTTCTAGCAAAATCACATGTTCTGCTGCATGATTACCTAAAATAATGTCTTTAAGTAAAGCTGTGTACGATGCTTGGTTAAAACCATTAAAATACGGCGAATAATTATTAGGAATATCCCAACATTTGGTAGCCACTTCTTCTTGCCACACTTGAAACGCAAATAGGCTAGGGAAGCCCTGCATTTCTATCAGTTGTGGTTCTAATTGGCCAACTTCGTTTTCACAAATACCAAAGTCAAAAGCTATAAAGTTTGAGAATTTAGTACCATTAGGCACTTTAACTTCTGCAGGTACAGAGTTTTTGGTAAGTGCATAAAAATTGGGCTGAACAATCACATCTACAATGGCTTCGCAGGCTTCTAAAATTTTATTGGTAAATGCTTTATCTACAAATAATGGCGTTTCTGCTATTCTAAACGAAATGGCATTAGCATGTTTGGTATTTAGCTGCGCTAAATAGTTGTTGTATTTATCTATGGTAAATGCTGTGTTAAACCACTGCCTCATTGCAGGAATCATAGGTCTCTCTTTTTTAAACAATGTGCCATAAAAAGTTTATGGCAGGGATAAAGATAGGCATT
>JASGCT010000117.1 GCA_030053915.1 Alphaproteobacteria bacterium | reverse complement strand
CAGATATAAAATAAATTCATTCATGAGTGATCTTTTCTTAATTAATTGCTATTGAGAAGTTAAGCTTTTTAAATAAAATAAAAATAAATTTATGAAAATTATTAACATATAATTTGAAATTAAAAAAAATGAATGAAATAAGAAAAAATAATAGAATAATCAAATATATTTTTGAAGGATATGTGTTCCTGATTATCAAAATTATTCTCAAAGAAGTGATTATCGTCCATTTCAGACTAATATTTTAATTTTAAAATTAATGAAGCTACATTTGAATTTATCGATTGAAATTGATAAAATTAATAAGTGTTTGAAATTAGTTTCATTATTATTGTTTTCTTTTATTCCGGTCATCGATGTTTTATTATTTGTCGGCTACTTTTCAAAAGATATTGATCCATATTTAATCAGCTTATCAAAGATACTTGCGTTTGAAGCTATTCTTATTTGGATTTATTATACATTTACGTTATCAGACATGAATATTGCGGTAATTTTAAATTTTAAAAAAAATTTAATTTAATATTCATTTTTTAGGCGCAAAAATTTTCGGCTGATCTATTTTCGTTTATGTGTAGAAAACGATTAAATAGAAAAGTCAGGTTTTGGAAAATAAATGTAAAGAAAATTAAATTTTTGATGACCATTATAGATTTTCACTTCTTTTCTAATTGAAAAAAGTTAGCCTTAAGCAAATAATCTTTATATGGCTTTTATTATTCATTATTATAGGATATACGCTATTAATAAATTAGAGATTTGTTTACTTCAATATTTCAAATTTTTTAATATACAGCTTACCTATAATAATCAATAAAATAACTTAAAAATAATAAAATATTCATAAAAATATGCTTCTTTTTTCTTGTCATATAAATTATTAATATCAAGTAAAATAATTAATTTTTTTTAAATTTTAGAATTCAAAATTTCAAAGCTATCAATTTATGTATGAATTTCATCATTAAATAAATAAATAATTACTGAATATATAAATGAATATTTAAATTACATTTTAATGAAAAATCAAAGCAAAATATGTTTTAATAAATACCAAGCATTTCATTATCGTCAATCTAAAACTTATTTATTTACCTTTTATCGATTATTTGTTTATTTTGTTTGTCAAAAAATATTTTTTTGTTTGATAAAATAGTTTTATAATGTATTATATTTTTATTAGATAAAGTTTCACGTTATTTATCTGTTTTTGATTAATAATAATAATAGTAAGAATAATAATAATAATAATAATAGTAATAAACTATTACTAATAATTCAAAATAAATATCTTTGAAAGGTCATTTCAAGTGGCCATTGAATATTTTTCCCAAAGAGATAAACTTTTAAAGTGTATATATAATTTAGTTAGTAAAATTAAATATTTGAGGGGATTTTTTTCTCTGTCAACTTTATTATTTTTATCATCTGTCATTGTCTGTCTGTGTCTGCTTTTAAAAAATGAAAATATTTAATTCAATAACATTTATGAAATTATTGAAAAAAACCTTTAAGTAACTTTCAAATGGTCAATTATAGTCAATTTCTTCTTTATTGACTATTTTTATTTAAACAGGAAAAAAACTAACAGTTCAAAAATGGCAAAATTTCAAATTAATTAAAAATGAACTGTAATTAAATTATTTTGATAAAAGATCAATTTGAAATAAATTAAAATTAACTTGCTAAACAAGTGTTATCAATTACAAGTTTAATTAAAGTAAAAGAGATAATGTAATTTTCTAAATTTTTATTTTGTAATAATCAATAACTAACAACTAAACATATTTTTAATAATTAATAACAAAACATATTTTTTATATTTCCAGCAATCGGTCGATAAATGTAAAACTATATTAAGTAAAATTTTCATTGTTTTCATCTGAAAAAGTTAGCTTTAAAAAAGAGGAAAATAAATTACAAAATGATTACGATCAATGATTAGAAACTTTTTCAATAAATAACAAGCCAATTCACACACGATTTTCACTCATAAATAGTAATAAAGATCTAAAATTTCTTCATTTCAAAAGATAAACAAACAAAAAAACAATTTTTTTTTTGTGAATAAAGTTATTGAATTTAGTGAATGATGAAATATAGAGAAAAGTCACTCAAGGTAATCACCAAGTGACGCAAGTAAAATGCAGTGAGAAACTTTTCTCCATCTTCTTTCCAAAAACATATAGAAAAGTTATCCAATTTTGATCCATCACTATTTTAGCAACTCATCGCCAACAATCTGCAACAAAATTTGCAGTAAACAACAACAAAAATCTGCACAACGTTGAGCAGCAACAGTTTGAGCAATAGCGTTATCAGCAACAAGGTAGACTTCTTCAGTACTAAAGTAACCAATGGTGAAGAAATAGAAATTTTTATTTACATACAGCCCCTTTTCTAAGGACGGAGAAATATTTTTTTTAAAAAGCCTGTTTTGATTTTTCTATTTTATAATGTGTTATGCATTTAAGTTTAAAACTCCGCCATTTCGTAGAGTGTGTTTTTTGTTTTTAAAATAAAAAAATTTCATTTATTAAACTGAAATGATTATTTTCTCTAAAATCAGAAGAAAAGTCCAGATACGCGGCCAGAACTCGGCGTAGTCATGAGTCCGATCAATTCACGGAGATATCGAAGATATTACCGATTAGTTATTCAACGATTAATCACTTAGATAAAGCGTCGCTAATGAGGATAGCTGTTGCATTCATTAAGCAAAAAGCTATACTTAGTCATCTATCTATTACTGGTGAATATTGTTTTTCTTTAAATTGTTTTAATTATTAATAATAATATTAATTATTTAATTTTTGTGATCATTAAAAAGTAGAAAAAAAGTTATTACGTGATTATAATTAATGAGTTACTTTAATAAAAGATAATGAATGTTTAATTATAAGCAATTAGATAAATAAGAAACAAAGTTTTGATATCTATAATAAGTATAAATATAAAAACTGCTTAGAAACTAAATGATAAGATTTATATTAATTATTAATTAGAAGAAAATAAAATTATTTTTCTTTATTTTAAAATTAAAATTATTTTGAATAGATGAATACAAGGAAAAGGAATTGAATATTAGCTCAACCGATTGTGGATTGATATCGCTATTAAATGGCTTTGTAATGATATTATCGTTTGATGGTGATATTATATATATATCAGAGAATATAGAGAATTATCTTGGTTTAAAGCAATTAGATTTAATTGGTAATAATCTGTTTGATTACAGTCATCCGTGTGATCACAATGATTTAAAAGAGTTATATAATAACATTAACGATCAGATTAATATTGAAAAGTTAACATTGAACGAGAAGCAAAAATTAAAAACTAAAGATAATGCATATCATACACGTAAAATCGAGCCATTTCTATTAAGATTAAAATGTACGCTTACTGAAAAAGGCAAATGTATCAATATTAAATCTGCTACCTATAAGGTAAATTGCTTATTTGTTTATAAGTTTACATTTGGCGATTATTTGGCTTTATTGTTAAATTAAAAATAAGCATTGTTTACAATTATTGAATCCTTTGCGATCAACAAAGAAAATATAGTTTGATGAACAGTTAATTGATGATATTATCAATGTATTTTCAATATAAGTGCATTGAGTTTGAATTGGTCTTATGCTTTTACTATGAAATCAGTTGAAATAGTTTATTTATAAATTTTATAATATTTGGGTGGCACTCAGAAATTTAGGAATCACTAAATATTCAATTATTTATTTATAAACATTTGAGAGAGTCAAATACCTTGTAAACATGTATCACTATAGCTTAATAAGTAGATTGAAATTTTATTGAGAATCTGGTTTGAAAATTTTTTTAATTTAAAACAAATTTAGTTATTTAGTTTTATGATTGAAACATTTAAATTTATAAAGGTCATTTTATTTTTTTAAAAACAAGTTAATTAAATAGGAAATTGTATGAAACTATTTTTGATTATCTAAATATTTTTATAAATTATATTGATACTAGAAATATATTCAAAATTTTGAATTTTTAAAAGATAAGATAATGCGCGATATTTAAATTCACTAAAA
>JASGCT010000048.1:12168-17947 GCA_030053915.1 Alphaproteobacteria bacterium | reverse complement strand
GTAGAAAGAAGTGGGTTGAAAATTAAAGAACTTTTTCTACAACCTATTGCATCAAAATATGCAGTAACAACACCAGTTGACGATGAAGCCGGTGTGGCTGTTTTGGATATTGGTGGCGGTACAAGCGATTTAGCAATATTTGCCGATAAACAATTTAAACACACAAGTATTATACCTTTTGGAGGTGAAAATATCACTGAAGATATTCGTGCCTTAGGAATGATTAAAAGTCAGGCTGAAAAACTAAAAATAGATTTCGGCACCGCTATCCCAACTGAAGTACAAAAAAACCGCTTTATTGCAATACCTACTTTAAACGGTCTTAAAGGCATTGAAATAAACCAATATCAGTTAGCTACAGTTATCAATAGAAAAATGATTGAAATTTTAGAATTTATTAATAAAAAACTAGCTGATTTACAACTATATGATAAACTATCTTATGGAATTATTATCACTGGTGGTGGAGCTATACTAAAAGATATGAAACAATTAGTTGAATTTAAATTAGGACTCAATTGCCGAATTGGATTACCAAATTTATGGGTCTCTTGTGAAAATAACCAAGAACTTGAAAAAGAAATTCAAAAACCACTTTATGCAACGTGTGTTGGTTTAATTTTACTTGGATTTAAAACATTGTATGATAATAATATCTCAATTGTAGATAATAACCAAGAAACAACAAAGCAACAAAACACTTTAAATATAACTAGTGTAGACCCTTTACCAATAATAAACACAGCGCCGCTAACTCAAGAAACAATCCTCGAGAATGAATTTGTACAAAATGAACCTGTAATTGATAAAAAACCCAATGACATTAAAAAAAGAGTAGGTTTTTTAGATGGACTTAAAACAAGTTTAATAGATCTATTTTCTGAAGAAAAGGACAAAAACATTTAAAATTATTTTTATTATTTAAAAAAAAATATTATGATTAAATTTGACATACCAAATTCGCAGTCTTCAATAATTAAAGTTATTGGTGTGGGGGGCGGTGGCGGCAATGCCGTAAATTTTATGTATGGACAAAATATCGAGGGTGTGGATTTTGTTATTGTAAATACCGATTCTAAAGCGTTAAACAAAAGCAATATTCCTAATAAAATTCAACTTGGACCTAATTTAACTCAAGGGCTCGGCGCTGGTGCCGACCCCAGCAAAGGAAAATTGGCTACCGAAGAATCTTTAGAAGTTATCTCTAATATTTTAGATAATAATACCAAAATGGTTTTTTTAACAGCCGGTATGGGCGGTGGCACTGGTACAGGTGGCGCTCCTGTTATCGCTAAACTTTGTCGTGATAGAAAAATTTTAACAGTAGGCATCGTTACGAAACCCTTTAAATTTGAAGGTCCTAGCAGATTAAGACACGCCGAAGAAGGTATTAAAGCCTTATCACCTTATGTTGATACATTATTAGTAATTAGTAATGAAAAATTACGCGAAAATTTTGGAAACTTTAAAATGTCCGAAGCCTATAATAAAGCCGATAATATCTTAGCAACTGCCGCAAAATGTATTACCGATATCATTAATAGTAAAGGACATGTCATTGTCGATTTTGCTGACGTCTGCAGAGTTATGAAAGACGGAGGACACGCTATCATGGGAAAAGCAGAAATGGCTGGGGAAAATAGAGCCATTGAAGCCGCAGAACAAGCCCTAAATTCACCTTTACTTGACGATAATGATATTAAAGGTGCTAAATGGCTCCTTATTAATATCAATAGTGCTGTAGGAGAACACGAACTTACACTCGATGAACTTGATGTGATTAGTAATTATATTAAAAAACAATCCGGACCCGAATCAGATGTTATTTTTGGACAAGGATATGATGAAACCTTAGGAGATAAAATATCTGTAACTGTTATTGCAACTGGCTTTCAAAGAGATAATTTTAATAAACTAACCGAAACTAAAATTGAAAAAGAAATTTTAAATGTATCTGATAATCATTCTTTTTCTAACCAAAATACTGAATTATTAGGCTTCGGAATCGATCAACCCAATATTTTACCTTTAGATACAACGCAACTTACACAAACAGAACAACCAAATACAAATTTCACGAATCAGGTTAAAATACTTCATCCTGAAAAAAATAATGCCTATGAAGAAAATATTCTAAATATCAAAATGAAAGGTGAACCCAAAAACGAAGTAGTTAATGTTAAGGAAGAGAATAACGAACTAATAGAAGATAAAAAAAATAGTGACCCATTATGCGATTTCTATTTCTATGAAAAAACTGATGAAACCATTAAAAATCCTAATAATTCAGATAGCTATAATGATAGTTTTAGTACATCTGACTTTTTTCAAACACCACATAATTCGTATAATTTGAGCGCTGATGAAGAACCTGTAATATTAGATTTAACGTTTAACCCTAACTCTAACGATTTTCAATCACCCGAATCCCAGATGTTAACTGAAACGGATAAGCCGCAACTTTTTAACCCACCCCATTTGCCCGAAGTTATTCATGATTTTACTTCTACAAATCAAAATATCGAAACCACCAAAAATGAAAAATCAGTAAGTAACTTTAATAAAACTACCACGACTATTGTTGATGAATTTAACGACTCATATCCTAAAGATGACGCACAATTCGACCTCCCTAATAACAAATTTAACGACAATAAAAAATTCAAAGACTTAAAATACCAATCAATTTTTAAACCTGGTTCTAAAAATAATGCACCTAACGAATTCGACTTAAATAAATATAATTCTAATTACGGAGATGACGACTGTAATTTACCTGGATTAAGCGGTAATAGCCTTTCTAATAAAATAATTGGTGCACCTAACAATCGCGGTGGTTACGAAAAAACAATTAGTAATAATTTTATTAACGAAACCTTAGATAACGGACTATCCTGCTAATATTTTAATCCCTATTTTAATTTACCAATTCGATTTATAACGTAAATGTTTAAATTGAATTGGTATTTTTTTTTATGATATTTTGATAAAAAATTTGATTTTTTGTAAAAAATACTTAACTTGCCAAAAAAAATATGAATCTAAATTTTACAAATAATTTAAAGTATCGAACTTTGTATTTATTAAAAATTTTGTTTTTAATATCATTTCTAGTGTCAAGTTGTACCAAAAATAGCCCAGAATCACCATTAATAGTGTTACCGCCTGTTGTTGATGGACTTCGATTAGCAAATTTGGAAGCTAATATGATTTTAGTTAATGGCGATACCTTTACAATGGGTTCAACACCCGAACAATTAATTTCCAATGGTGATAGATTCACCCGAACCAAAAATGATACGCCTTTTACCCAAAAAGTTACCCTAAGTAGCTATAAAATATGCCGTTTTGAAGTTACACAACAGCTCTGGCAAGATGTTATGAGTAATAACCCAAGTTATTTTCAAGACTCTAATAATGGTGTTTTTTATGGCGAAAACTTACAACGTCCTGTTGAAAATGTAGTCTGGGACAGTATTCAAGTATTTATAACAAAACTAAATAAATTAACCGGTAAAAAGTATCGCTTACCTACTGAAGCCGAGTGGGAATTTGCGGCTCGAGGTGGTTCGATAACAACCTATAAATATTTTTATAGCGGTGGCGATTCACTGAATTTAGTAGCTTGGAATGGTAAAAATGCCTATGATTCCACCCATACTGTAGGTACCAAACTAGCTAATGCTTTAGGTATTTATGATATGAGCGGGAATGTTTGGGAATTTTGTAACGATTTATCTAGTAACTATAGTAAGGTTCCAATAACCAACCCTCAAGGAGGCAGTACAGGAAGTAATAGAATAATACGTGGGTGCGGTTGGGGGTCATTTTTTGGAATTTATGGAGCCTATCGTGTGTCATTTCGCCTTGATTGGCCTGAGGGCAACGAACCAGATAGCGGGCTTGGTTTTAGGTTATGCTTAAGCAACTAATTGAAATAATTTAGATTTATTCTTTTTTATAAAATAAATTTTAGCCTTTTTTAGTTAAAATTTATTATCTAAATAGTTTTACATAATTTTCAAAAATAAAACTCCTATGTCTTTTATTACCAGTTCTTTCTATTAAAATTCCTATTTTTACAAAATCATTTATTAATCTATTAGCAGTGGAGAAGCAAATATTTAAATGATTAGCAACACTATTTACATCTGTAATAGGAAAACCATAGAGATATTGTAAAAAATGCTTTGCCATAAGTTGTTTTTTCCCTAAATTAATTATTTCAATTTCAAGTTTTGCACGTAGTTCAATAATTTTTTTAAAGGTATCAATAGAGCTTTCGGCAGTCTCACTGATTCCTTTTAAAAAAAACATCAACCATGATGCTAAATCATTAGTAGCTCTAACTTTTGAAAGATTTTCATAGTAATCATATTTGTTCTTTTCTAAAAAATCAGATAGATATAAAGTAGGTTGGGTTAATAATCCAAAATTAACTAAATATAATGTAATTAATAATCTACCAACTCTACCATTACCATCAAGAAAAGGGTGAATCGTTTCAAATTGATAATGTAAAATGGCTACTTTTATTAAATGTGGTAAATTTATAGATTCACAATGAATAAAATTTTCTAGGTCATACATATAATCTTCTATACCAATATGGATTGGTGGAACAAATTTGGCGTTTTTAATAGAATTACCACCAATCCAGTTTTGACTTTTTCTAAATTCGCCTGGCATTTTATGTTGTCCTCTAACCCCTTGTAGAAGAATTTTATGAGCTTGTTTAATAAGTCTATTACTTAAGGGCAATGCATTTAAGTTGTTTATTGCTGAATTGATAGCATGAGTATAGTTGTTAACCTCTTCCCAATCGTCTTTTTTTTCAGGTTCTATATTTTCAATTTTATCGAGGGATTCGTCTATATTAGTTTGCGTGCCTTCTATTTTGTTGCTATTAGTACTTTCTTTAGTGATGTGCATTTTAATAAAAAAATTAACATCGGGTATTAATTGACTAAAAGCATTGAGTTCTCCTAGCTTTCTGTCTGCTAAACTAAGGAGTAAAGATACTTGAGGAATATCTAATTCCCAAGGTTTGTTAATTAAATTAGGTTCAAAGCTACTATACTCGTAACGTTCAACAATTGTACCAGCTTGAAACATTTTAATGCTCATTGTATTTATTTTTTGCAAAGTTACAATTTTTTATTTTAATTTTTCATGTTTTCTGCAAATAAAAATATTTTTATTGTTATTTGTGGTATTTTCTGCAAATACAGATTTTTGTATTATGATTGAGTTCGTTTTTTGCAAATATAAATTATTATATTATGATTAAGTTCATTTCCTAAAAATATAAATTATTGTATTATGATTTAGTTCGTTTTCTGTAAATATAGATTATTGTATTATGATTGAGTTCGTTTTTTTGCAAATATAAATTACTATATTATGATTTAGTTTATTTTCTACAAATATAAATTATGGTATTGTAATTTAGTTCATTTTCTTCAAATATAAATTATTATATTATTATTTAGTTTGTTTTCTACAAATATAAATTATGGTATTGTAATTTAGTTCATTTTCTGCAAATATAAATTATTGTATTATGATTTAGTTCATTTTCTGCAAATATAAATTATTATATTGTGATTTAGTTAATTTCCTGCAAATATAAATTATTATATTATGATTTAGTTAATTTCCTGCAAATATAGATTATTATATTATAATTTAGTTCGTTTTCTGCAAATATAGATTTTTATATTTTGATTTAGTTAATTTCCTGCAAATATAGATTATTATATTATAATTTAGTTCGTTT
>JASGCT010000048.1:0-12068 GCA_030053915.1 Alphaproteobacteria bacterium | reverse complement strand
TCTGCAAATATAGATTTTTATATTTTGATTTAGTCTATTTTCTGCAAATATAGATTATTGTATTATGATTAAGTTAGTTTTCTGCAAATATTTGATTCTTTTTTTGATACCGGCATAGCCATTCATAACATATTTAAATAAAAGGTGGGGTAGGGCGGCGATTATCCAAAGTAACCAAGACCACCATAAAGGAAAATCAGCTTGTTTATAAAATTGATTATATTCTTTTAAACTATAGTAACCGATACGTTTCATATAAGTAATATTATTTAAAAAATACCAGGAAGGTTTTTGTAGGTATTTTTCGCGATATTTTAGGGAGATGTGTTGAAATGAGGCGAGGAGATTGGGCCAAATGATAGCCCAAATTTTAAATGTACGGCTGACCCATTGGGCGTTACCCCAGCGGATAAGGATGGTTGGTTGGGCACAAAGGAGTGTTTTTCCGGGTATAGGTTTTTGAAAAATGACACCTACGTGAATAAATTCGGTACCATAATATGATTTTTTTTCGCGGGATAGCCATAATTCGCGGTTAATAACAACGCAACCTATAAATGAAATGCAAGGGTCTAATAAAGCAAACATGGTGTCCATTTCGTTTTCGTGAAGGGTTATATTTTGGTTTATGGGTATTAATTTATCTTGCAAAACTTTGTGAAAATTAAAATCTCTTTTTTGAACATTTAAAATGATTAAATTATAATCTTGTTTAATATATTCTAAAAGTTGGGCAATACAGCCTTCGGTAATAATATCATCATCTGTAAATAACCAGCACATTTTTCCTGTGGCATATTCAACAGATTTACAATAATCTATGTCAATTCCACCTTTAGCCTCTAAACGAAAATATTTAATTTGATTAAATTATAATCTTGTTTAATATATTCTAAAAGTTGGGCAATACAGCCTTCGGTAATAATATCATCATCTGTAAATAACCAGCACATTTTTCCTGTGGCATATTCAACAGATTTACAATAATCTATGTCAATTCCACCTTTAGCCTCTAAACGAAAATATTTAATTTGATGACATTTATGAATGTATGATTCAACTAATTCTTTAGTATTGTCAGTAGATGCACCATCAATAATTACAATTTCTATATCAGGTGTAAGTTGGTAAATTATTGAATCTAAAGTTTGCCCAATAAATTTTTCACGGTTCAAAGTTGCAATACAAATAGAAAGTAATGGTATTCTTGTCATAAAATAAATAAAAAATAAATTAAAAATGATTTCATGAAAAAGTAAATGAAAAAATCAAAAAAGCAAAGTTAGTATTTATTAGATTAATAATATCATAATTGATATAATTTTTTATTATCACTTAAATTCAATTATTTTTTTAAAATTTTTGAGTTTTGAGTTTAGAATTTAATTTATTAAGAAATTTAATGTATTTTTGCAAAATTATAAAGTTTCAAATTATGAATAATTATATTTATCAAAAAATTAAACCAATAAGGGAATTAGTAAGAAGATATTTAGGATTACCTTCAAAAGAATATCAAGATATATTAGACTCAAATTTAAAAGAAGTTGCCAATGTTTTAGCCATTGAAAAAAAAAATCAATTAATTAACAAATATGAAAATGTAAATTTACCTCATAATATTGGGTTAATTAGCAAGGCATGTACTCAAAATGATATTGAATCTGAATGGTTTAGTTATTGGTGCAAAGAGTTAAAATTTAAGCCTTTATATTTAAGAAAATTATGGGAATATGCATTTATTTTGCAAGTGCTTCATGAAAATAACCTTATTAAACCTCTAAATAAAGCTATTTGTTTTGGCTGTGGAACTGAACCATTGCCTTCTTATTTAGCAAGTAAGGGATTAAAAATTTTTGCAACAGATTTAGATCCTGATTTAGATAAAGCAAAAATGTGGAAATATGGGAATCAATTATTGGAAAACAAAAAATTATTATTCAAACCAAATCTAATTGACGAAAAAACATTTAATGATAATGTAAGTATTAGTTATATAGATATGAATAATATCCCAGATATTAAAAATGAATATGATATCTGTTACTCAATCTGTGCCTTAGAACACTTGGGAAGTATTCAAAATGGGTTAAATTTTATTGTAAATTCATTAAAGGTATTAAAAAAAGGTGGATTGGCAATTCACACAACCGAATATAATTACCGACAAGAAAATAATACAATAGATAATAGAGAAACAGTTTTGTTTCTAAAAAAGCATTTTATAGAAATTGCCCAAAAAATTGAGAATAATGGTGATTATGTTTTTAAATTTAACTTCGATATTGGGAATGAATTTTTTGATAAATATATTGATTTACCACCTTATTTATTAACAAACTATCATGATAATGTTAACAATAAAGAGCCACATCTTAAATTACTTCTAGAAAAATACCCATCAACATGTTTTGGAATAATTATTAAAAAACAGTAAAGTAAAAATTTTGCATTGTTGCGTTTTTACAGAGTTAAGTCGTTTTTATGGTTTAATAGTATATAAGTTTTTTTAGAGACCGTAATCCGCCACATTTTAAAGTTATTTTTGGTGAATTTGAAGCCAATATAGTAATTAAAACAGGCGATGTTTTAAATGGATATTCACCTCCAGTAAATTAAAACTTATTCAAGCTTGGGCAGAAATTCATAAATCTGAATTACAAGAAATTTGGGATAAAAAAATATTTAATAAAATTAACCCTTTCCAATGATAAAAATATCGAAAATTCACTTAAAAGAACATTATATTATTGAATGTATCTTTAATGACGGTGTTATTAAAAATATGTATTGTTTACCAATTTTTGAAAAACATAAAAATATAGAGGGAATTAACAATTTATATAAACATGATGTATTCTCAAAAGTAGAAATTGTTGAATTAGGTGAACTGGTTTGGATAAATGTCATAAAAACAGACCTTTCAAATTGTTCTTTATGAAGAGATTTTGATATTTCGCCAGAATTTATTTATTTTAATGCTAATGATTGAAGAGGACTTTTTGGGCTTTAAAGTTGATGAAAGAACATCGTTTTATCAACATATATACAATTGTTTTCGATGGTATTTTCAAAAATTTGAATACTACTTTATGAAAAAATTACAGAATTTTATTGAAGATTTTTATATTTGTTTTCATTTAAAACATTTTGAAACCATATAAAGAAATTTTGAGCTGTTTTTTCCCAAGTAAATTGTTTGATATGTTCTAAACCTAATTCAATATATTTTGTTCGCATTGAATTTGATGTTGAAAGCATATACATAACCTTGGCTAATTCATTTACATTCTCGGGATTTAATACAATACCAGATTTACCAATAATTTCAGGTAAAGAGCTTGTATTTGAAGTAACAACTGGAACACCACATGCCATAGCTTCTAAGGGTGGGAAACCAAAACCCTCGGCTAAACTCATAAAATAAAAACTATTAGCACGGCTATATAAAATAGGTAAATCATTTTCTTCAATAGGTCCAATAAATACAATTTTATTTAAAATATCTGATTGTTCTAACAGCTGCTTTTTATAAATTGTAGTTTGATCTCCTGCAATTACAAGTGAGATGTTTGTGGTATTCGTTTTTGCAAAATGTTGAAAGGATTTTATAATATGTAAGCAGTTTTTTCTTGGCTCTATGGTCTCAAGTGTTAAAAAATAGGCATCTGGTACATTATATTTGGCTTTTACTTTTAACCAGTCTGCATCGGAATGCTTGTTATTAAATTTATTAATATCAATTCCTAAATGAATTGGCGTTATTTGATTAGCATTCAAGGTATTACATTGTTCTAATAAATCATTTTTAGTAAATTGAGATATTGTTGAGATATAGTTACCAGGTAAACTTTTTATAACATTCTTTATTTCTGATGATATATTTTTAAAATCGGCATTCATGAAGGGTTTGTATTTGGGCATTATAGGTATGAGATCGTATATAGTAATACATTTAATTATTTTAGGGAGATTATTTGGAATGGGGTAGTAGGGGCTATAAAATAGTTTACAAAAATTTAAGTATTTTACTGGAATTTCACCTTTATTTGTGATACCAAATAAATTATATAATTTCCTTAATTGTTTATTACCAAAATGATATGGATTAAACCAACCTGTAAATTTGGGCGGAGTAATTAATTTTTGATGGTCTATGTTTAAATCTTTTAAATATGAAACCACTAGCGAATGAGTATCTATATGATAAGAAAGTGAAAAATAGAGTTCTAAATCATTATTTTTAATAAATTCTTTTAAAATACTGTCTATAAATCTATAAACACCGGTTTTAATATTTGATTTTAAACCCAGACCAATAAATGAAATATCAAAAATTATTTTCATAAATAATGAATTTTAATAAACCTAAAATTGCTTCAGCGTTTTTAATATAAGGCAAGGCATCGATTCTTTGTAAACGAGGTTGGGGGCTAAACGCATAGTTATTTTTGGGCAAAGTTAATAATTATTTAGATAAAATCATAAAATGAATGAATTTAACTTAATGTTTGATTAAAATAATGAATTTTGGAGTAATTAACAAATTTTAAAATTAATTTATGTAAATTTGAGCGTTATTTTTAAAAACAACCATTTTATTTTTAGAAAACAAACTAAAAAAAATAAATTTAACCTTGAATATGATTAATTTGTTTATGGATTTTAATTATTATTTCTTTTTAATAGATTAAGATGAATTTTTACAAGGCACTAAAATTTTCAACAATATATTCAGCATCTTCAATTTTATCAACTATCTTTATTGTAAAAATTACATCAAAACTCATAGGACCAGTTGGTACGGCCTACTTTAGTCAATTTAGCAATTTCATATCAATAATAAATATTTTAACTGTAAGCGCAATTACAACAGGTTTGATAAAGTACATAGCTGAATTTAAAGATGACCAAATTATGTTGAAAAAATATATGTCAAATGCTGCTAAAATGGTTTTTATTCTTTCTATAATGTGTTCGGTTACTGTATTAACATTCTATGGTTTTTTTGCCAAAGCTATTTTCTTTGAATATAAATATGCTTCTATAGTTATTATTTATGCTGTTTTAATATTGTTTAATAGCTTTAATTATTTTATGGATGCTGTTCTAAATGGTTATTTACAAATAAAATATTTAACAATTATTAATATGATTGTAATTATTTTAAATTTTATTATTATATTTTTTTTAGCTTATAAATATCTTATATGGGGGTGCCTGTTAGCTACATGCATAAGTATTTTAATTAAAACGATTACCTATTATTTTTATTTACGGAAAGCAAAATACATTCATTTTAGTTTATTTAAAGATAAATTAGATTTGAAAATAATCTTCAGAATATTAAAATTTTCATTACTTCAAATTAATACAGTTTTTTATTATTTAATATTAAATTATATAAGAACCCATTTAAATAATAAATTTGGAACAGAACAAGCTGGTTTATGGAGTGGTATGGTAAAAATTTCAGATTTATATCTTGCTTTTATCTTAAATACTCTTAGCACATATTATTATCCTAAATTAACCGAATACCAAAAAAATTATACATTATTACTCTCTGAAATGCGAAAAGCTTTCAAAAGAATTTTACCATTAGTGTTTTTGTGCTGTTTTTTTTTATTTTTATTTAGAGATTTTTTTATTAAAACCTTTTTAAGTACACAATTTATACCTATGAGACATTTGTTTTTACCACAATTTATAGGAGATTTTTTAGCTGTTTTTGGTTGGTTTTTTCATATTCAACTTATTATTAAAGATAAAATTAAATTATATACTTTTGTTGCAATTAGTGGTTATATTGTATATTTAATAGCAGCATATTTTTTAATTGATTGGATGCATCTTGTTGGTACAAATTGGGCATTTGCTATTTTTAATTTATGGTGTGTGTTATTTTCATTGTATTTAAACAGAAAATTGGTTATTGATATCATATATTTTAAAGAAAAAATAAAAACAAGGTTTAGTTTTAAAGAATTTATTAGTATCTTTGCAAAAAATAAGTAATATGTCTATTTTTATTAATAAAATTCTTGATGAAATTTTAAAAGTTTTGAATAATATAAATGCTCTAGAAATTCAAAACTTAGAAGATATAATTCTTAAATCAAATAAAATTGTGGTATGTGGGGCTGGTAGAGTTGGTTTGGCTATTAGAGGTTTTGGAATGCGCCTAGGTCATTTAGGCTTAAAGGCTTATACGCTTGGTGATTCAACTGTGCCAAGTATTGCTGAAGGTGATTTATTAATTGTTGCTTCAGGGTCAGGTGAAACGCAAACAATATTTGATTTAGTTTCAATTGCATCTAAAAATAAAGCATCTATAGCTTTAATAACAGGAAATAAGGAATCTAGGATGGCTAAATTAGCGAATGTAGTTGTACTTATTAAGGCTCCGTCTAAAACAAAATCCATTGAAAATTTCATTTCAATTCAACCAATGACTACATTAAATGAACAATGTTTAGGTATATTTTTTGATGCCCTTGTTTTATCGCTCATGGAAAAAATGAATGAAACACATGATACTATGTGGGCTAGACATTCTAATTTAGAATAAATAATATTTATGAAAAACCCCAAAATTGCAGCTTCGCTTATTTGTGCTAATCCTATTGATATTGTGTCTGATATTAAAGAATTAAACCAAGAAAATGTAGAATTTATACATTTTGATGTTATGGATGGTAGTTTTGTGCCTCGTTATGGATTATATCCTGAAATTTTAACTTCCTTGAAATCCAAAACAAATATACCAGTTGACGTTCATATGATGGTTAGCAATCCTGAAGATTATATTCAAGTTTTTAAAGAAGCAGGTGCTGATTATTATAATTTTCATTTTGAAGCAACATCTCATGTGCATCGAATTATTAAAAAAATAGAAATAGCAGGAATGCACCCCGGTATTGCCCTAAATCCAGCAACCCCCATTTCTAATTTAGAATATATTATCAATGATATTAAAATGGTTGTTTTAATGGCAATTAATCCAGGAATAGTAGGTCATAAACTGATACCGAATATGATTCAAAAAATAAAAGACCTTCGTAAATTTTCTATTGAAAATGGTAATCTAGATTTATTAATTGAAATAGATGGTGGTGTTACTTTTCAATCTGCAAAGTTGATGATAGATGCCGGTGCTGATATTCTTGTTTGTGGTACCGGTACAATATTTAAACCGCAAGAAGACTCTATCTCTAATAAAATAAAAGCATTGCGTAATCTTTTTTGTTAATATTATGGATTATAAAGTACTTATTACAACATCCGGTATTGGTTCTCGCTTAGGTGAATTTACACAATATACTAACAAAACCCTTTTAAGAATTGGCGAAAAACCCGTTATATCATATATTATTGAATCCTACCCTTTAGAAACAAAATTTGTTATAACATTAGGTTATTTTGGCAATTTTGTTAAAGATTTTTTACTTCTAGCATACCCTGAAAGGCACTTTGAATTTGTCTGGGTTGATAAATTTCAGGGTGAAGGTAGCAGCTTGTTGTATTCGATGTATTGTGCTAAAGATGCTTTACAATTACCATTTATATTTCATGCTTCGGATACGATTGTTATTGAAAAAATTCCTATTCCAACTATAAATTGGAACGCTGGTTTTAAAGGAGGTTCCTCTTCCCAATATACTTCTTTTGATAGTATTGACGGTAATGTAAAAATATTTTATGAAAAAGGAAATATAAATCCAGATTTTTTACATATTGGCATTGTTGGTATTTATGATTATAAACTTTTTTGGAACGAAGCATTTAAAACTTTAATGGATAATAATTATAAAAACTCTTCTAATGACGTAGATGTTTTAAAAACTTTGATTTTAACCAAAGACTTTTCAATAATTGAATTTAAAACTTGGTTAGATATTGGAAATATTGAAAAATTAGAGGAAACAAAAAAATATTTTAACAAGTTGGATTTTAATGTCTTAGATAAAACAACGGAATCTATTTTTCATATCAATGGGCATATTATTAAATTTTTTTATGATATAAATATTGCTAAAAATAGAGTTTTACGTACTAAATATTTAACAAACGCAGTTCCTGAAATTGTTGCTTCATCTAATAATTTTTATAAATATAAATTTATTGAAGGTAAACTTTTTTCAAATATTGCTAATAGAAATAATTTTCTTTCTTTATTAATTTGGGCTAAAAAAAATCTATGGACACCTAATCAAAATTTTAGTGCTGAAAAATTAAAAGAATTAGCGTTTGATTTTTATTTTACTAAAACTTTAAAACGACTGGAACAATTTTATAAAACTAGAAACATTGGAGATAAAGAAACTATTATTAATGGTGAAAGAATTCCAAGCTTGCAATCATTAATAGATAAATTAGATAAAAATTATATATGCGATACATTACCAAGTAGCTTTCATGGAGATTTTATTTTAGATAATGTAATTTATAAATCCAAAGATAATTTTACTTTAATTGATTGGCGACAAGATTTTGCTGGTGAATTAGAAGTAGGCGATCAATATTATGATTTTGCAAAGTTAGCGCATAATTTAGTAGTTAATCATTATTTAATCGAACAAAATCATTTTGAAGTAAAAATAAAAAAAGATGAAATTATCTTAAATATTTTACGTTATCAAACGTTAGTCGATTGCGAAAATTTATTGTATTCTTTTTTAACTGAAAATTCTTTTGATATTAAAAAAGTTAGAATTTTACGGGCTATTATTTGGTTAAATATGGCTCCTTTACATCACCACCCTTTTGATTTATTTCTCTATTATTTTGGTAAATATAATTTATATTATGAATTGAACAACTAATTATGCAATTTGAAAATTTTATTTTTGATGTGGACGGTGTATTTACAGACGGTAAATTTTATTATACAGAATCAGGTAAAGTTATGAAAGTCTTTGGTGATGCGGATAATGACGCATTATCATTGATAAAACACCATCTACATATTGAAATGGTTACTGGTGATAAAAGAGGATTTTCAATTTCTAAAAAAAGAATCCAAGATGATATGGGATTTCCAATTCATTTAGTAAGTACTTTTGAAAGAGTCATTTGGTTAAAAAATAAGTTTGACCTTTCTAAGACTATTTATATGGGAGATGGTATATACGACCCATTGGTATTTAAAGAAATTGGTTATTCTATTGCCCCAAATAATGCTTTTTATAATACCAAACAATTTGCTAAATTTGTTACTAATGCCAACGGTGGCGAAGGAGCAGTAGCCGAAGCAGTTATTCACGTTTTTAATACTTTATTGAAGATACCCTTTAATATCTTTAATTTAAATTTCCAAAAAGGTTCTGGTGCCTGGACAAAAAAATAATTTTTTATGAAAGCAATTAATAGAATTTACAACCTTTATTCTTTTTATATTAAAAATATTTTTAATTTAAGAGTATTAAAAAAAATAAAAAAAGAATTTGATATACAGAATTTAAATACTACATGGTCTAATTTAGATTTTATTATACAACAAATACCTAATTTTAACCAAAATTTTTATATAGTTCATAAAAATTATAGAGAAATAGAACATCAAGTTGGTAGATATTTAAGTCTGAAATTAGCGTTTCAAGACATTGAAAAAAACAAACTACAAGGTGATATTATTGAATTTGGCAGTTTTCAAGGATTAGGATTATTATTTATTAATCATATTTTAAAAGAAAGTAAAATAAAAAGACAAATGTTTGCTATTGATACTTTTGAAGGCCTTCCAGAATCATCAACAATTTGGCAAAAAGGTCAATTTAATAACACTAGTTTAGATAAAATTAAAAATAATTTAAATAATTATTTTACAAATAAAGAATATCTTAATTATAATATAATTCAGGGTTTATTTAGTGATATTTCTGTAAATAATATTCTTAAAAAACAAACTAAAAATGTTGTGTTTATTCATTTTGATGCGGATTTAGGTAGCTCTACTAAGGACGCTCTAAGTGTTGTTGAAGAATTTATAATGAATTCAAATAATAAATTTATTTATTTTCAATTTGATGACTGGGGATGCCATCAAGACGAAGTACCGGATGCTTTTTATTTATGGAAAGAACAAATTCAAAAAAAAATTAAATTGGATTTTATTAAATTAAACTCTACTAATTTAACAAGGTTATACAAAATAATAATAAATTAAATTACGTATGCGTTTTATATTACATAATATTCATGAATATGTTTGGTATAAATATCCCATTTTTCAAAAAAATAATCAAAAAATAGGCGTTTGTAAATATGATTATATATTAGATTGGTTACTTGAAAATAAAAAAAAAGTATATGTTTTTATGGATGCGGATACCTATTACGAAAAAAAGTGGATGTACTTATTAAAAATGATTTCTTATTATAAAATGATATTTAAATGGGCAAGACTTAATAAAATTTCACCTTTTAAATTTAGATTAATTACCAATGTAAAATCTTTTAAAAAAAATGATGCTATTTTTCTTTTTTATTATAATTATTTTAGCTTTAGTGAATTAAACGATTATATTTTGAAAAGAATATCAAAAAATCAAAAAATTGCATTGTCTAAAGCATATAAAATAGTCCATGTAACACATTTTTTTTATAATATTCAATTTGGAAATAATAATTTAAAAAATTTTAACCCAGATATGTTAATTGCCGAAAACAATTTATTAAAAAATTCTGAATTCTTTAAAACTAAATTTTCTTGGTATCATAAATTGTTTTATACATTACCATTTATTCCTAAGAAGAGATTTATAAAATCAAATGAAATTGATAAAAGAATCAATAAAGCAATTGCTACAGGTACAATTACTTTTCCAATTGAATGTGAAATTTTTAAAGATTTTTTTAAGTCTGATATTTTACAACCCATGCGGATTAAAATATTTGAAGCACAACATAATATTAGTAATTATATAGATTCCTTTATTAAACCTATTGAAGGGTTGGAAAAAAAATATCAACAAATAAATTATTCATATCCCTATCCGAATAAATCAATTGTTGAAATTTTTAATATGTATAAAATGTTTATTGTACCAGAAGAAATTGTAGGTTTGCCTGGTGTATCGTATGTAGAAGGTATGGCATGTGGCTCAGCTTTTATCGGTTTAGATGACGCTATTTACACTGATATTGGATTAATTGATAGAATAAATTATATCGCCTATAATGGAAGCATGGAAGATTTAATAATAAAAATAGATTATTATCAAAATCATCCTAAAGAATTAGAACAAATTGCAAATAATGGTTATGAATTTGTAAGAAATAATTTAAATAAAGAAAAAATAATCGGTGATTTTATGACAAAAGTAGAGCAAATATTACATAAATAATTAAAAATGTCTATCAAAAATCATAGTATTTATTTAGCATCTAAATTTGGAAAATTTTTAGGGAAAATATATAATACAAATTCATCAATTTATTGGAATAGATTTTTTAACGCATTGTATTCTGGCTATAAATCTACCCAATTTAAGCAAGTAGGTAGTAACATTTTTATACAGTTTCCTTTGTATCTAGTTGATGGTAAAAATATAACAATAGGCGATAATTGCATTATACTTAAAGGATTACGTATAGAAACATACTCCACTTTTTTAGGTATTCATTTCAAACCTCAAATTATTATTGGAAATAATGTTTCTATCAATATGGATTGCCATATTGGTTGTATCAATAAGATTGTTATTGCAAATAACGTCATGATAGCCAGTAAAGTTTTTATTACTGACCATTTTCATGGAAATGCTCAAGATATATCTTTACCACCACATGAAAGAATTTTGGAGACTAAAGGACCTGTTATTATAGAAGAAAATGTTTGGATTGGTGAAGGCGTTGTTATTCTACCCAATGTAACTATCGGGAAAAACTGTATCATTGGTGCTAATAGTGTTGTAACAAAATCTTTTCCTCAAAACTCAATTATTGCTGGAAATCCAGCCAAGCTTATTAAAATTATAGAAAATATAAATTCAAATTAAATTTAATAAAATATTAACCCAAGTTGCAACTAGGTAGGCGGCGAACTGCGTACTTGTTGAGTTTCG
>JASGCT010000047.1 GCA_030053915.1 Alphaproteobacteria bacterium | reverse complement strand
TATAAAGAAACCAAAAGTATATATGTTGGTATTTATGAAATTTTAATTTTTTTTGTTCTGGCGACATTCTTAATAAATTCCCCAAATCGATATCATCGTCGTATCCATTGATATTGGTATAAGTATGATGAATCATATTGTGTTTAACATTCCAAATAAAACGGTCGGCACCTAAAATACTCATGGAGCATGCTGCTAAACTATTAACTATTTTATATTTACTATAGCTGCCATGACTTCCGTCATGCATCACGTTAAATCCAATAAATGCGATAGTTAAGCCAAAAGCTATAACTTCTAAAATAGCCCAATACCAAACAGGTGTATAAAATACCAAATGGATGTAAAGACATATCAATAAAGAAATAAATAAAAAGGATTTAAAATATAAAAGTAAATTTCCATTGGGCGAAATTTGATTTTCTTTAAAATAGCTATTGATTTTATTTTTTAATTCTAAGTGTAAGGAAACACCGTTATGTGGAAATTTGGGTATCTTTGAACTCATAATATTTTTTTGCAAGTTACGACATTTTTTTTAAAAACTATAGAAATGACTAAAAAATTATTAACATTATATATAATATTATGATATTATATTTTATTATGTGTGGGGGCTGGTGCTGATTTTTTTTTATTTTGTATAACTAGTTCAAAATCAATTTTTAAGGTATCTTCATTAGCATCAATTAAAATTACTTTAACTTTTTTACCAAGTTCAAAACATAATTCTGGATTATCGGAATAAAGTGCCATTCGCTGTTCTTTATAAACAAATTTAGTTTTAAAATGATGGATTGAAAAATAGCCTTCGCATTTATCAGGTAAGGTTTCTACCCAGCATCCATGTGCGGCGACACCTGTGATAATGCCGTTAAATTCTTGTCCGATACATTTTTTAATAAAACGAACTTGTAAAAATTTTTGCACTTCTCTTTCGCATTGCATCGCAAGTTTTTCTTGGCTATTAGCACGGTTACAAATTTCTGCAATATCAAAAGATATTGGATTGGTTCTTTGCTTTAGAATAAGTTCTTTTAATAAATAGTGTGTTATTAAATCTGGAAATCTTCGAATAGGAGATGTAAAATGGCAATAATACATTGTTCCTAAACCGTAATGTCCTATATTTGAAGGGCTATACAAGGCTTTTGCCATATTTCTAATAGCCAATTGTGATAATATTTGTTTTTCTTCAGCATCAAGACAGGTTTTAAAAAAATCGTTTAATTGTGAAAATAATAATTCTGGTTTAACAAGTTTAAATTTAGGGTTCAATTTTTGTGCATAATATTCAAATACTTTGAATTTACTAAAATCTGGCTTATCATGAACACGAAATGGACATTGCTGGATAGACGTTAATGTGTTGTGCATATATTCAGCAACTAATTTATTGGCTAATAACATAAGCTCTTCTATAAGTTGGTGGGCGGGTAATGATTTTTTTTCAATGATTTTTAGAGGTTCATCATTTTGTGTTAATTGAAAATAAAGTTCGGAAGACTGAAAATCAATAGCGCCTTCTTTAAAACGTTGATTTCTAATATTTTGCGTTAAGTTATGTAGCCAAGATAATTCTGCATAAAAATCACCATGTTTTTGTTCTAAAATAGTTTGAACATCTTCATAGGCAAATCTTTTTTTTGAATGTATAATAGTTGTTGTAAAACGATGTTTTACCATAGTTCCATTGGCATTAAATTCAACAATGACACTTAAAGCTAAACGATTTTCATTGGGTTTTAACGAACAAAGTTCATTCGATAGTAGTTCGGGGAGCATAGGTACAACTTTATTTGGAAAATAAAATGAGCAACCTCTTTTTAAGGCTTCGTTAAATGTAGCTGAATGTGGTGTGATAAAAAAACTAACATCTGCAATATGAATCCCAACTTCCACATGTCCGTTATTTAATAAGTGGTAACTGATGGCATCATCAAAATCTTTGGCATCCTTAGGGTCGATGGTAAAACATATTTTTGATGTAAAATCTTCACGGAAATTTTCTTTTTGAAAATGATTAAAATTAAAATCTTCATATTTGATGAGTTCTTTTAGAACGTCTTGAGGAAATGCATCTTGTTGATTTTCTTTAGTAAGTAAACTAAATATTTTTTGTTTAAGCGGTGAATAATTTTTAAAAATTTCGCAAACTTCAATAATAGGATTATTTTGATGTGGTAACCATTCTTTGATTTTAATTTTTACAAAATCGCCTTCAACAGGTTGCATGGCATTGGATTTAGGAATTTTAAATTGCATGAAATTATACAAATAGGTTGGGGCACAAAATAAATTGTTATGAATTTTTTGAATATTTCCTATAAATTCTAAGGTTTTTCGTTTTATTAATTTTACTACTTTTCCACGGACATTGTTTTTTAAATTAGTAGTATAATGTATTTTTACATAATCGCCAGGCAGCGCATTTAACGTATCTTCTTTATAAATTGAAATTATAGAGTTTGTGTCTTTTAATTTAAGATAACAGGTACCACTTGGGTACATTTTTAATTCACCTTCAGAACTTTGTATGTTTTTATTGAAGGATTTGGATTTTTTTTTCATTTTTAAGTTTAGGGTAGGGGAGTTTTTAAATAGTTAAAAATTTCTTTTTTAAACTCTGTTTCGTTTATTATGGAGAAATTTATAGGTAAAACGTAGATAGGCAAGTATTCTAGTTCTGATTTAAATTTTACAAGTCTAACGGCATCTTTTTCAGTGGTTAAAATAATTTTATTATTCGTTGGGATAGAGAAGAAATTCTTTAAAATTTCTTTCATATCATCACTTGTGAAAATATGGTGGTCATCAAAGTCTAACTGATAATAAGTAAATGTGTTTTCTAAAATATAATTTTTTAAAGGGAGTGGGTTTGCAATACCAAAAACTAAGAGAACTTCTAGGTCTGGGGTTAAAATCCAATTATCTTTTGGTTTAAATAAGTGGTATGGGATGCCATATTCAATACAACTAAAAAACAATTTTTGATGAGGTTTTAATTTTAATTTATGTTTGGTGTAAATCATTTCGTTTTCGGTTATATGGGTGGGGCATTTCGTAACAATGATCATCTGGGCTCTTGCGGCTGAGCGTGGGTTATCTCTAAGTTCTCCTGTTGGTAAATAAAAATCTCGGGTATAAAGGTTATTAAATTCGGTAAGAACAATATTATAATCGGCAAAGATACTGCGATGTTGGAAGGCATCATCTAAAATAATGAGTTCAAGGTTGGGGTCTTGTTGCACTAATAATGGAATAGCTAAAAGTCTATTTTCACAAACACTAATTGTTTGATCTGGAAATTTTAAGAAAAACTGATAGGGTTCATCTCCCATTTCTAGGGCTGAAACTTTTTCAGTTGCGATTAAAAAACCGTGCGATTTTCGTTTATAACCTCTACTTAAAACAGCTAATTTATAATGGTCTTTTATTAATCCTATTAAAAATTCTACCATTGGAGTTTTACCGGTGCCACCACTACTAATATTACCTACGCAAATTGTTTTTATATTAAAATGAACAGATTTGAAAACATTAAAATCGTATAATACATTTCTAAAATATACTATTAAACCATAAAGTATTGCAAATGGAAAAAGTAAAAATCGAAAGGACTTTAGAAAGACGTTATTTAAATTCATAGCAATTTTCTGGGGTTATGCAATGGGTTAATTTAATGTCGAGTTCTGTAGCATCCTCAATAACATCAATAGGTTCAAAAATTGAAATACCAATACGATAAAGGGTCTTTACTTGAGAAAAAAATCTATCATAAAAGCCTTTACCATAACCAATACGATTTCCATTTTTATCAGCAATAATTAGAGGAACGAAAATAAAACTAATCAATATTTCGTTTAAATTTATCATCTTTAAGGAATCATGAAATTTAGGTTCTTGAATACCCCACTTGTTTTCAATAATTTCAAAAGGGTATTGATGAACTTGTATTGGGATTATGCTATTTAAATTTAGATCTGTATAAGGATAAAAAATTTTAATGGACACTTGGTTAAAAAAAGGTGTTATAATACTTTGAATATTAGGTTCATTATTTTTTAAAATTGGCGCATAACTCATAATAGAGTGAAAGGGGTTAAAATTAAATTGATAATATTGATGTATAATTTTATCATTCAATAAATTAAATTCATAATTCGATAGTTTTTTACGTTTATTTAAATAAAAATATCTTGCGTCTTGTTTGGTCATTTTATAAATTTTTGAAAAAACTAAAATACGTTGTACCATAATTACGAACATCGATTAATTGTGGAACATTGTTGAAATTTGAGCGGGGGTTATGTTCTAAAATGAAAACACCATTAGAGTTTAAACACTGATTTTGGAAAACAAGCTCTGGCAAATCCATAATATTTTCAAAATTATAGGGTGGACCTGCAAAAATAAAATCAAATTTTTGGGTACAATTTTTTAAAAAAAATAAGACATCTGTTTTTAGAAGCTGTATTTGATGGTTAATTTTATATTCTTGGCTGTTTTTTATAATAAAATGAGACATCTGAAGATCTTGTTCAATCAAAGTCATCATTTTTACGCCTCGTGAAATAAATTCGTAACTAATATTACCTGTTCCTGCAAATAAATCCAATCCAATTTTATTTTCAAAATCGAAACGAGTTGCTAAAATATTAAATAAAGCTTCTTTGGCAAAGTCGGTTGTGGGGCGCGTAAAAGGCATGTTTTTTGGGGGGGTAAGCCTACGACCTTTTAATAAGCCAGATATGATTCTCATAAAAACTTTGTATAGGCAGAAAATTGTTCTTTAGAATTTTCTAGATTAAAAGGTGCCTGATTTTCAATTGGATTCATAGAAAAAGCATCATCTAAAATAATTGTTTTTAAATCTTCTTTTAACACTTGAATAAATTGACCTAAAAAATCATAATTCCCAGTAATAACAAGTTGCGTTTCATCTAAATTGATGCTTAGGTTATTTGCAATCGCAATACAATGATAGGCTAAATTAATATAATCGTTGCTTTCAAAAGCATTACAATAAAGTAAATTTTGATCTTTAATTAGTATTATATGGGCAGTTTTGTTAAAGAAGATTATATAAATTACAGGGGCTTGGTTTTTATTCAATAAACATTTTAAAATTTTAGATAAAAAGGGTTCAATTTTAGCTTGAGAATAAAAATGGGTTACTGTATTAAAAATAAGTTTTTTTTCTATAGTGTTTATTATCACATCTTGATATAAATTATCAGATAAAATATAGGTGTCATTATTATCAAAATTAAAGAAAATAGAAAGTTCATTTCTATAAAAACTATCTGGTTGTGGGAAGTCCATTTTTTTTGAAATAAGATATTTTGAAGATATATTATAAAATTTAAGATTTTCAAACGGACAATTTTCTAACTGACAACTTTTGATTATTGTAATAAAAACATCTTCAAAATGTTTAAAATCGTTCGAGAAAAAGCTATATTGCTTAATTTGTAACAAATCGCCTGAATCTATAGATTTCGTAACTATAGTAATTAATGAATCTTCAAAAAAGAAGATATGCATTAGATTTTGACTAGTATAATCACCAAAATTTGAATTTTCGAATTGAGATAAATTTTTAATCATGCTCAAAGTTACGAAAAATATTTTAAAAATTGTACATTTGCATTTAATAATTAAATCATTTTTAATAATGAAAGACCATAATCTTCGCTTTAAATTATCATATTCAAGTATTATTGCTATGATAATACCGATTAGTTTTTCTATTTTAATACCTCAAATTAATATTTTAGTTAATAATTTTTTTTTAAGTAAGCTAAGTTTAGAGGCTTTAGCGGTTGGTGGCATTACGGGCGTATATTATCTTATTTTTAGTGTAGTGTCTCATGGCTTTAATAGTGGTATTCAAAATCTTATGTCGGTTGCGGCTGGAGAAAATAATCGGCGCCAAATTGGGATTTATTTAAATCAGTCCATTATATTAGCTCTCATAATTTCAACTTTTAGTATAGCTATTACATATTTTATAACGCCGTATATTTTTGATAAACTTCTTTCGGCTGAAATTGAGCCTATTTGTACAAGTTTTGTTAAAATTAGAATTTTAGGGCTTCCAATTTTATTTTTATATCAATTAAGAAATACGATTTTTATAGTATTACAAAAAACGCGCTGGTTATTTATAGCTACTTTGGCTGAAACATTGGTAAATATTTTGATGGACTATTGTTTAATTTTTGGAAATTTTGGCTGTCCTAATTTAGGAATTGAAGGTGCGGCTTGGGCTTCTATAATTGCCGAATTAAGTGGTTTGGTATTGGTTAGCATTTTAATTGTAAAGCTAAAATTGAATACACTGATAGCTTTAAAACTTAAATTAAAAGTTAAAAAACATCATTTAATGAAGATATTGAATAGGTCACTACCATTAATGGTTCAGTTTTTTTTAAGTGTTTTTTGTTTTGAAATTTTTTATTTAATGATAAGCCACATGGGCATAGAAGCGTTGGCTGTTTCGAATATTATGAGACTTATCTTTGGATTTGTAGGTTGTTTTGCATGGGCGGCGGCAAATGCCTCCAATTCAATTGTAAGTAATTTACTTGGACAAAATAAAGTATATCAACTTAAACTTTTCTTAAAAAAAATGGCTTTTATAACATTTATTGCTTGTTTCATTTTAATTTTTATTCTGTTATGTTTTAGAACATTTATATTAGAAGTATTTGACAATAAACAAGAATTTATCGATTACGCAACTCCTGTTTATTATGTTGTTTGTTTAGCTTTATTTGCCATGGCTTATGGCTGTATTGCTATCAATATTTTAATTGGTTTAGGAAAATCTAAAGTTATTTTAGTGCTGGAATGTCTTAGTTTAATTGTGTATATATGCTATTCTATTTATTTAGTTAACTACTTAAAAACGGGATTAGCCATTGCTTGGACAAATGAAATTTTATATTGGTTGTCAATGCTTGTGCCAAGTATTTTTTTAATCAGAAATACCTTAAGAAAAATGCGATTAAAATAAAGGTTGAAAAAAAAGTACGCCCTTAAAATAATTACATTTTAAAATTATAAATTTAATTCACTAATGTTTTAATATTTTATAATTGCCAAAAACTTGCTTCCCATTAATTTTAATAAAATAATATCCCGGTTTTTGATTTGATAAATTAAAATTTAAAATTCTATTGGAAGGTATTGAAAGATGGTCATTTAAAATTTTTGTACTTTGTTCATTGAAAAATTCAACAGTAACCTCTTGCTCGGTGCCGCCTAAATATACGGATACCTCGCCTTTTGTTGGATTAGGATAAATAATAACATCTTTACTGAACGTTAATTTTTGATTGAATGCACCTTGACAATCTTTTTCTCCAGTTACCTTTATGTCATTAATGCCTTTGTTTAAATTGAGAGTATAATGAGACGCATTGGTTTTTATTGAATTCCCATTGAGAGATATAAAATATACAGAACTACCTGATAATGAAAATGTTACTTGACGATTTATATTATCCAATACTGCATAAACATTTAAACTATCTGGTTGGTTAACAGTAACTTGATAAATTGCAAGTGTATCTGGACGCCCCGAAAGTTGAAATAAAATTTGATAATTTCCAGATGCTAAGTTTGTAATACTATCAATGTTGCTATTAAAATTTTTAACTAAGGTTGAATTATTTTGAAGATTTGTAACAGTATAAACGTAATTATAAGATTTTGCAGCTAAAATTTTTATGACGCCGTTTCTTTGGTTGATACATGTGTTTGAAGTAACTTGAATTGTTAAATTTTTACTGACAGGTTGAATAATTATTCTAAAAACAACTCGAATTGTTTGATTACTGCTTATATTATTAAACGTATAAGAGTTTTTAACACCATATAAATATACATTATTAACATAGACACTATCAACTTCGTAACCAATATTAGGAATAAATTGATAGGATTGGTTACCTCCAGTCGCAACTGAGGTTTGCCCAATTGGCGAAATATTCCCATTAGGTCCAGCAGTTGAAGTAATTGAAAAGCTCGAAGGAGACGGTTTAAATTTTACAGTGATGCTATAACTTCTTGCAATTGAGTTTACGGTATAACCAGTAACAGAATCTGGAATATAGATATTATTTACAAAAACCGAATCAACCAGATTATTGGCATTAGGTATAAATTTTAAACTTAATTTGCTGCCACGTTTTAAAGACAAAGGACCTGGGGGTGTTACCGAACCATTTCCTACAACAGAGATACTAATAAAATTATAAATAAAAAATTCCTTAAATTTATATGTTACATAAATACTCTGGGTTGCTCTAATGTTGCTAAAAGTATAACCAGAATTAGAATCAATACCAATATAATTACCATTTACAAAAATACTGTCTAATGTAAAATAACTATTTATAGGCTGATAGGTAACTCTAAAACTGCTCCCACTATCAACGTTGCCTCTTGCAGATATAAAACCATTATTTACTTGGGTTAAAATAGGAATTAAATTAGGCTTAGGCGAAAATTTACAAATAATGTTATAATTTTGAATAATGTTATTTAGGGTATAATTTAAAGGATTATTACTTGCTGAAAAAATGGTTGGTGCGCCATTAATAAAAAGTGTATCTAAAAAATAAGATGCATAATTTGGAAAAACTAAAATTAAATTTGTATTATAATTTACTAAGGTGTCGTTAAAAGGTGTTACAGAGCCGCCCCCGATTTTTGAAATAGAAACGCGTAATTGACGAACTTTAAATTTAGCAAAAATGGTTTGATTCATGGTAATGTTTTTAAAAGTATAACTTGTTGTAGAATCTGGAACATAAATGCCATTAACAAATAAACTATCTAAAACAAAGCCAGTATTTGCCAGAATTAAGTATTTAAAAGTAGTATTATAAGGGAATGTAAAAGTACCTCCAGGACTTATTGAACCACCTGCTGTAGCAGTCGCTTTAATACTTACAGTTGCGGGACGGTATTTAATATAAATTATTGAATCGCCGTTAATATTATAAAACGTGTAACCAGCCATTGAATCTTTCCCTCTATAGATATTATTTATAAAAATACTATCTAAAATATAATTAGAATTAAGTGCTTTATAAGTAATTCGGTAGTTACTACCATTGGTTACATTTACTAAAGAGGCAATAACACCACCGATACTAACACCGGTTCTTATTAAAGACGTGTTGGCAGGCTTTAATGAAAAATAAATGTAAACAGAATAACTTGTATCAATATTGTTTAAAATGAGGCTATCTATATTTAAACCCTGGTCTATCTGGTTATTTATAGTTAATGAATCAAATTGATTACCAGATTGCGGACTATATTTTATTATAATTTTTTGTCCTAAATTTACTGTTGTATCTGTAAAGTTTGCGGTGCCGTTTCCAATGACTTGAACTGAAATTCTAAAGTTTTTAATTTTATAAATAACTTTGATAGTATGGTTTTGATTGACGTTGTAAAATGTATAGCTCTTTAATGAATCGGTGCCTATACTTACGCCATCAATATAAATGCTATCTAAAATATAGGCTTGAGAAACAGCAGAATAAGTAATCGTATATGAACTGTTCTCCATCACAAATGCGCTTGGTGAAATTTGTCCATATATAACTGAGGTGGTTATAGAATAGGTTTGTAAAGTATTGGTATCTTTATAATATAAATTTACAAAATTTCGAGTACCAAAGTTGGCATTTTTTAGGGTATAACTTGTTAGCGAATCTTTGCTATTATAAAAATTATTTTCAATTATAGAATCAAGTAAAAATTGGTTAGGATTATTATAAGTAACTCTGTACGTATTGTTTACAGCTTGTATATACATAATGTTACCTTGGGAAGTTGTATCTGTTTTAGAATTTCCTTTAATAATTTGAGATTGGGCTAATATTGGAAGTAAAACAATCATCGTTATGAAAATATTACGATAAAATTGATGCATTTTTTTCATATAATATAATTTCGTTGTTATTTAATAGGTTGAGGGGTTATAAAGTTGGAAGGCGCTTCGTAATTATTAAAATGTTGCCATTGCCAATCTTTTGCCAATTCATTTAAATGTGACGCAGAACCCAAATATTGTATTTTGGGATATTGCATATTTAATTTACTTGTTGGTAAAGCACAAGGCAAGCCCCATTGAATATTATAAGGGGTTAAACGCGAACAATTACAATTATTTATGTTATTGCCGCCGTAAAGTTCAAAGCTTACATTAAATAAATTACAAAATCTTTGATAGAAGTTGAGTCTGTCGGTAACTTGTTCTAAAATGGAGCTCCCACTATTACATTCAACCCCTCCGTTAATGATATTAATAGTGGCACCAATGCCATAACCATTTGAGGTGTCTTTTAATTTATTAGGAATCATAGCATCATGACAGGAAGGTTTGGGGTATTGAGGTGTCATCCAAAACCAAATGGCAGTCATCCAAGCGTTTACGCCATTCCAGATAACCCAACCAGGATGGTTTAAAAGTAAATTTGTGGTATCATCTAAAATGGCACGGTCTCCAAACAACATGCTACTGCATAATCCATAGTTAAAATTATAAGATAATTGTAATGGACCTCTTCCTATGTATCCCATAGGCGGTTTAGGAGGATAATATTTATATATTTGAGAATAATTTTGGCTATTTGTGTCAATACCCACTTCAGATTTAAAATATAAGCCCCAAGAGAACTGACCTCTTGGCGCTGTTGACCACCCGCCCGTAGTTTCGTGGGAGGCATTGGCTAAAAACGCACATAATTCACGAGCGCGCGTTTCAACAGAGCCTTCGCTTATAAATTGAGAATAATCTACCCATTCCGAATCGATAGCTAAATTGGCATTGGCAGGGTCTATAAATTCATCAAAAACTAATACAACTTTATTAGTTCTATTTATTAAATCGAAACGTGTTACTCTTTGATAATTGGTATTACAGCGTGTTTCAATTAAAACTTTTATTCCAGAAATATTTTTAAGGGCTTGAATTAAATTTGAAAAGGAATAAAAATCTAAAGTGATATCAGCATTCGGCGATAGCCAATCCCAAGCCGTAATGTTAGCCGTCCAATTCGCTCTAAAAGGGAATAAAGTATCCCATAAATTTTTATTTAAAAAGTCTGTAATATTACCAGTACTTGGAACATAAGGTGCCGTGGTATCAATAAAATAAACTGTTTGTCCTAAAGAATCTAAAAACCCTGACCTTTTAAAACTTTTATTTAAATTGATAATGGTGGTATTCGTTTTTCTAAATACAACTCTTAGGCTATTAGAGTTATTAAAATTATCAAAAGTATATGAAGAAACGCTATCTTTTATTAAAGTATTTCCATTAACGATTACAGAATCTAAGGTATAGCCAATATTTGGCAGGTATTTAAATTGAATTTTATTGCCCTTTAAGATGGTGAATTGGGTTGGTGAAATAATCCCATTTACTACGGAGATTGCATTATTATACGAAGTGTCTAAAACAGTATTAGATACATAAACAAATAAACTATAATTCTTATTAATATTTAGAAAAGAAAAACTTAATACGCCTATATTGGGCACTAAAATTTGGTTATTTATTAAAATAGAATCTAAATGATAACCACTATTTAATTGCACATTTAAGTTTAGATTCGAATTAAAATTAACGAGGGTATCTGTAATATTTGTAGAGCCACCATTTGAGGTTTGAACTTGAAAACGATACTGATTAATTTTATAAACTACCCGAACACTATGTGGTGCTGTAACATTATAAAAAGTAAAACCTGTTAAAGAGTCTGTGCCCATTGAAATGCCATCTATAAAAACACTATCTAAGGTATAGCCGCCTGATGTTAAAGGATTGTAAGTAATTCTGTACGATGTATTTTCTAATACTTGAGGTGAAGGCGTTATAAACCCTTGAGAAGCGTTTGTGCTAATTAAAAACCTGCGGTTGTATTTAAATTTAATTTTTAGATTGTTTTTACTTGCAATTGGAAAATAGGTTATGGTATAACCTGTTTGTGAATCTTTAGCTACATAGTTTCCATTTAAAATAATTGAATCTACAATATAATAGGTTGGGGTGGTATAAGAAATACGAAGCGATTGTTCATTTAATTTTAAAAACTGCGTGTTAGAATCCGAATTAATTATTTTTACATTTCCTGTTAATACCTGAGCCTGAAGTATTATTGGGATAGATAAAATAAATAATAAAAAAATCTTTTTTGAAGGGCTATTTATTGTGGTGTGCATAATTGACAAGTTATTTATTTAACAATTTGAAATACTGAGGATTGAAATGTATTTATGGCATAGGTATTATTTATAGGTAGATAGTAGTATCGCCCATTTTTAAATAATTTAGGTTTTACAAGACGTACTAAGTTGAGGTCGATAAATTCAGGTTTTGATAATTCCATGTAACTTGTTGGCATACAAGATGATGGTGAGGCTTCATATTGTCTTAAATTATTACAATTACAACGGCTGATATCGTTACCACCATAAAGTTGGTAGCTTACTTTAAAATAATCGCAGTATCTTTGATAAAATCCTAAACGATCGGTAACTTGGCTTAATTGGGTATTCCCGCCACATTCTATACCACCATTGATAATATTAATGGTAGCACCCATGCCATATCCATTTGAAGTATCTAAAATTTTAAAAGGAATCATTACATCGTGGCAAGATGGTTTGGGATATTGAGGGGTCATCCAAAACCAAATAGCTGTCATCCAAGCATTGCTACCATTCCAAAGCACCCAATTGGGATAATGAACTAAAAAATTGGTAGCTGAATCTGTAATAGCTACGTCTCCAAAAACAATGCTACTCATGTAACCATAATTATAGTTCCAAGATAATTGCACAGGACCTCGCCCAAAATAGCTTTGATTGCTTGGGGGGTAGTAAACATTGGTAAAATCGGTATAACCGCCTACTTCAACACCAGGCGTGGTATCGTGACCTACTTCATATTTAAAATATAAACCCCAAGAATATGGACCCCGTGGGGCGGTTGCCCAGCCTCCCGTAGTTTCATGCGAGCAATTGGCTAAAAACGCACAAAGCTCTCTCGCTTTAGTTTCTGTAGAACCTTCATTAAGAAAATCGTTATAATTAACCCATTGACTATCAATACGCTGATTATTCCAAGGTTGATTAAAATCCATGTCAGTAAACACCACTTTGGTACTGCCAGTTGATACATCTTTTCGCGTAACCCTATATAAAGATGTGCCACAACGTACTTCGTATAAAACTCTTAAATTTGATAAATTTTTAACAGCTTGTAGTAAATTATTAAAAGAATAAAAATCTTTGGTGCGGTCTTTATTGGGTGAAAGCCAATCCCAAGTGGTGTAAGCTGTATTCCAATCTGCTCTAAATGGGAATAAAGTATCCCACAAATTACTATCGATAAAACTTGTTATACCGCCTCCAGCGTAGGGCGAACTGCTATCTTTATAAACTAAAATTTGGGCAATTGAATCTAAAAAACCGTTGCGAGAATAAACTTTTTGAACCTGTAAAGACGTTGTATTAGTTAATTTATAAACAATTTTTAAAGAACTTAAATTTGTAAAGTTATTAAAAGTATAGCTAAAAGTACTATCATTATTAAGTTGTCCATTAACAATAATACTATCTAAACTATAATTTAAATTGGGAGCATATTTAAACTGGATAGAACTCCCGGTATTTATTGAAAAATTTTGAGGGGTTATTGTTCCATTTACTACAGAAATGTTTTGTGAATTTAAAGAAATGGTTCCAAACATAAAAATGAGGATAACATAAAATCGGTTTGTATTAAGGGTGTATTGCATACATTTAAATTTATAATGCAAAGATAAGTTTTTTTTTATAATTTATAATAAAGTTTTAATATTTTATAAGAATTTAATTAATATTTGGACTAAATTCATATTTTTTAAAATTTGATTTTTTTATATAAAATAAAATGATTACCTTTGCAAACTTCAATTATCGGGAAGTGGCGCAGCCCGGCTAGCGCACCTGGTTTGGGACCAGGGGGTCGCAGGTTCGAATCCTGTCTTCCCGACTAAGAAAAATGACTAATGGCTGTACTTTTGACCTCATTATTGTATTTTTAAAAGATATGTTTTTGGGGGTACTTTGAGTTTTGTCTTCTGTGATTTATTTAAGACATTTTTGGTTTATGTTATTTGATATTGTGCTTTTTAATCAATTATTTTGTAAAAAAAACCTAATTTATAGTTTATAGTTATATTTTTAAGCGTTCGCAGAGATTTTTATTTATTAAAAAATATTTCGTACTTTTGCTCAATAATTTTAACCATGAGCACATTTATAAAACTCAAATTTTATTTTATTATCTGTTTATTTTTAGGTGTCTGCCAAGGGTTACAATCTCAGGTGCTAACTGTTGTTAAATTTGAACTACGCCCCGATGACACCGCAGCGTATTTTAATGAAGTTAAAGATTTAAATGGCAATAAATGTGCTTTGGTTAAAGTACTCTTAAATAACATTCCAGTCGATAAAATTAGTTTTCAAACCAGCGGTATCGAAATTCCTAAACAAGGTCCAGCGCTAGGGGCAGATGGCAAACAGGTTGCTGGCGAATACTGGGTATATTTACCGCATCAAACCGAAAATTTACGTATTACCACCATTGGTTATGGCAATTATGAACGCTATCCTTTTTCACCCGTTAAAAGCACTAAGACGTACTCTATGGAATTACGTACCGATGTTATATTAGAAACGAAGCAAAAAGTAATAGAGCCCGAGTTTATTATAATCACCACTATACCTGAAGCAGGCGTAGAAGTGTTAGTGGATAACGTTAAAAAAGGATTGACACCTTTAAAGAATTTAAAATTATTACCTGGTATTCATGTGGTTAAGTTAAATAAAGCCTTATATTATAATCAAGAAGTTAAAATAGACGTTAAAGCGGATATTACCAGTAAATTTAGTTTTACTTTAAAGCCCAAATTTGGTAAGTTAATTATAAACAGTGTGGGTGAGTATAATGGTGCTCAGGTGTATATTGATGAGGAGGAGAAGTGCCAAACGCCCTGCGAGGTACCAATTATAAAAAGCGGCGAACATCAATTGTTAATCCGTAAAGATTTATACAAAGATTATCATGAAACGTTTATTATGGAGGATGGTGGTGTTAAACAGATTCCTAATTTAACGCTGGTGCCATCTTTTGGGATTTTAAATATCAGTACGACACCTGTTACGGCGGATATTTATATCAATAAATTAAAACTTGGAATAGGTGTTTTAAGAAATCATAAATTAAGTGCGGGTGAATACTTTATAGAGTCAAAAAATCAAAATTACAAATCATTCCAGAAAAATGTTAAAATAGAAGAGGGCAGGACGACGAATGAGAATTTTGTTTTAGAACCCTTAGTAGATAATTTAAGTATAGAGACTGAACCAATTGAATGCGAGATCTATTAAAATGGTAAAAAGCAAGAGCGTTTAAGTCCATGCGTATTACGCGGCATACCAATTGGCAATTATCAGTTAGAATTAAAGAAGTTTGGTTATAGCTATTTGCTTCGCAAAAACGCTATAACAGAAGATAAAACAACCACAATCATCGAGACTTTATTAAGTAGCAAGGAAATAACAATTAGCAGCGTACCAAGAGGTCCGAGGTGATGATAGATGGCGCAGTACAGGGTGTTACGCCCTTAAAATATCAGTTTGGTTTTGGAAAGACCTATACGATAGAGTTAAATATAGAAAATTATGAAACCTTAAAGCGTAGTTTAACTGTAGATGAAACCTTAGCGGATCAGAGCTATCGTTTACAATCTAAATTTAGTAATACAACGATTACGGTTAAAGGATATCGTTTTGAGATGGTGGCGGTGCAGGGTGGGTCTTTTACGATGGGTTGTACTGCTGAGAAGGGCAGCGATTGTGGTGATAATGAGATGCCGGCGCATCAGGTAAGTTTGGATAATTATTATATGGGTAAGTATGAGGTAACTCAGGGTTTGTGGAAGGCTGTGATGGGCAATAATCGGAGTTATTTTAAGAGTAGTGATAATTATCCTGTTGAGAATGTAAGTTGGGATGATTGTCAGGAGTTTATTAGTAAATTGAATAGTTTAACTGGCAAAAATTTTAGGCTACCCACCGAAGCTGAATGGGAGTATGCGGCACGAGGTGGTCAGGGTTTTAAGTACTCTGGTAGTAATAACCTTGATGAGGTAGCCTGGTATATTGATAATAGTGGCAGTAAAACCCATGCTGTTGGCTTAAAGAAGCCGAATGCTATGGGTTTGTATGATATGAATGGCAATGTGTGGGAGTGGTGTAGTGATTGGTATGGCAATTATAGCGGCGATGCTGTATCTAATCCGTTAGGCGCTAATTCTGGTAGCTACCGCGTCCTTCGCGGCGGCAGCTGGCTCGGCAACGGCTTCAACTGCCGTGTGTCTAACCGCTTCAACAACAGCCCCAGCTTTAGGTACACCTACCTCGGGCTCCGCCTCTGCCTTCCCTAAGTTCAGCAAAAGTGTTGAGCTCAAGGGGGTAGCTTTATCTGCCCTATTCTGTAACGGAGAGGAAGAATGGCAGATAAAGCTAAAAACAAAAATGAACCGTTCCGCCTAAGGCGGAAAATTTTTAAAAAATATAAAATAAATTATGCAAATAAAAATATTTAGCATACCTATTAACGATAGTGGTATTATGCAAGAAGAACTCAATACTTTTTTACGAACTCATAAAATTTTAGATATAACCCAACAACTCTATCAAAACCCTCTCAATGCCTATTGGTGTTTGTCTATTAGATATCTAGATAATTTTAACTCTAAAACTATTAGTCAATCCAAAAAAATTGATTACCGAGAGGTCTTAGACGAGGCCATTTTTAAAAAATTTAGTACCCTATGAGAAATTAGAAAGTCTATAACCAAAGAAGACGGTATTCCTATAGGTAATTTAACAAGTCAATATTTTGCCAATCATTATTTATCTTCTGCTGACCATTTTATTTTAGAAAAATTAAAGCCTAAAGGTTATGTTAGGTACATGGACGATATGTTAGTATTTGAAACCGATAAAAATGCACTTTTAAATATTGACAAGACATTTAGATTTCATATTGAAGATAAATTAAATTTAGTTTTAAAACCAGCTTGTTTGCATTCAGTTCAGCAAGGCATTCCTTTTTTAGGGTATGTTATAAAAAATGATGGTCTTACTTTATTAAAATCTTCTAAACTACGCTTTCTTAAAAAGCTAAAATGTTATAATCAATATTTACTTAACAATATCTGGCACGAAAAAGAATATCAAAACCATATTTTACCGTTATTAGCTTTTGCCCAAAAAGCGAGTACAAAATATTTTTTAAAAACAACCATGTTAAAACATGACAATTATGGATATAATTTCCAGAAAGGTAGCAACCGCGTCTCTCGCGGCGGCAGCTGGGGCGACATCGGCAACAACTGCCGTGTGTCTAACCGCAACAACAACAGCCCCAGCAATAGGAACAACAACCTCAGGCTCCGCCTCTGCCTTCCCTAGCTCAACACATTATTTTTGCTGAACAAAATTATTTCCATTTTGAAGCACAAACTTCAAAAAAAATACTACCACGCCCAATATTGTGTTAGTAGCAGTTTTTAAAAACTAAAAACTGCGAACGCTCAATAATCGGATCGAACCTGGTTGGGGTGAACCTGGTTGGGGTGAACCTGCGTGTTCGCCCGCCCAATACCACCCTTTATTTACCTTTTAATTTTTTCATTAATTCTTGTATTAATGTATCCTTTTCTTCTAATTTTTTATCTTTTTCTTCAATAGTTTTATCTTTTTCTTCAATGGTTTTTTCTTTTTCTTCAATAGTTTTTTCTTTTTCTTCAATAGTTTTTTCTTTTTCTTCAATAGTTTTTTTATTTTCTTCTAATTTTTTATGTACTTCTTCAATTTCTTTTTTATGGACATTTTCTACAATTTTTTCTTTAACTAAGGTCTCTTCAGCTATTTTTATTCTCTCGGATGTTTCAAAATCAATATGCGCATAATCAATGATATGCACCACTTTTTTTATTCCTTTATTTTGGGTGTTTACTTTATAATTTTCTGGATTTTTAATAGATTGATAAATTAAATCTAACCAATCTCGATATTTTTGAGGCGTGGTTGGCTTGGTATAAAATGGGTTTAAAAATAATTGTTTATGTCCAAATATTTTTACTTTTTGTTTGGCTAAATTTTCAGGGTCTAAATCTTGCAATAATACTTCATCTTCTATATAGGCTTCCTCTTCTTTATTATATTTATAAGGGCTGGTTAATATAATAACACTAAACACTTTTTTATTAATTTTATATTTTTTA
>JASGCT010000046.1 GCA_030053915.1 Alphaproteobacteria bacterium | reverse complement strand
TTTTATTAAATTTTGCAAATTTTAAAAAGCTATTTCTATTCTTGAAGTTTTTAATTTTTTTTAATTTTTAATCAATCTAATAGTTTGCTTTTGTTAATTTTTTTAAGTGTTTTTTTTTTTTTTAATTTAAAATAGTTTTTTTTTGTATCTTTGCAAAATTATGATATTTATTTTAACACGTTATTTAATAGAAAAAAAGGAGTTGCCGCTTGCAGGAGTTGGACTTTTACGTATTGTTCAAACTATGCCTTATATATTAGAAAATAAAATTTATCCAACCAGTTGGAAATGTAATCTTATTCACAATCCATATTTTAATAAAATTGAAGACTTAATTAATTATATTAAAAATTATACGAATCTTAGCTCTAAAGAAGTTGAAGTTATTTATAATCAATTCATTGGTATAAATTTTTTTAATGATATTAAACAAAATATTTCCCTACCTGGAATTGGTTATTTTTGTTTTAATGAACAAAAGGAGTGGCAATTTTTTATAAAGATAGACAATAGTTTAGTAAAACAACCAATTGAAATTAAAGCACCAGAATTTCAATCTTTCGAAAAATCAAAAAATAATATCTTAAGCTATAAACCAGCTTTGATTTTATTTATTATTGCATTTTTTTTAATAACCTTTCGTTTATATTTTCAATGGTATCATAATTAATTTTTTAGTTGCACATATAAATAAACAATAATTTAAAAATTTTTATAAAAATAATCTATGTTTAAAAACTTTTTTTTTCAAATTTTCATAATGTTTTTTAGCTTATATTGTACTAATAAAAAGAATACTAATAAAATTGAAAGTCAATTAGATCCAATTGAAGTTTTAAAAAATGGAAATATTAGATTTACAAGCGGGGTACCAATTAACCCTGATGAAACTCTTATTAGAATCAGAGAACTTAAAAAAGGACAAGACCCTTCCGTTATTGTTGTGAGTTGTTCAGATTCACGTGTTCCGCCCGAAATTATTTTTGACCAAGGCTTAGGAGATATTTTTACAATAAGGGCGGCTGGTAATGTTATTGGTGATTACGAATTAGGTAGTATAGAATATGCAATCGAAAAATTACATTGTAATAGCATTTTGGTTTTAGGGCACGAAAACTGCGGGGCAATAGCCGCTTTTTTACAAACCAACCATTTTAACATGAACAATCATATAGAAAACATAATCAAATATATAGCTAATGAAAAGGAAGAAAAATTATTAAATTTAGATAGCCTTAAAAAAAAACCTGACTTAGCTATTCGGGCCAACATTAAACATGGTATAAATTTACTCAAAACATCTCTTCCAATCTTAAAACCACGTTTTGATAAAGGCACTCTAAAAATAGTTGGTGCTTACTACCAATTAGAAACCGGAAAGGTATTGTTTGATAATTTTTAAAAATTAATATTTACATTTTGTGATACCGCTCTAATTTTTTCTTTATATCATTATTCTTAATAATCTCGCGTTTATCATATTCTTTTTTACCTTTTCCAAGGCCTATTTCTATTTTAAATAAACTTTTATCATTCTCAAAAATCCTTAGCGGAATCAAACTATAATGTTTTTCTTTTATTTTTTGCGAGATTTTAAATATCTCGTCCTTGTGTAATAATAATTTAATATTTTTTACTAAATTATCCGTTTCAAAAAGTCTTGAATTTGAATACAACGCAATATGTAAACCTTTCAACCACAATTCTTGGCTATGATCAACAAAACAGAATGTTTCGTTAAAACTAACACCGTGTACTCTGATACCTTTTACTTCGTAACCCTTTAAAACTAATCCTGCAATATACTTATAATCAAAATGATAGTTAAAATATGCTTTTTTATTTGAAAACTCCAAATTTTATCCTTAGTTTTTAAAGATTTTAATTAACAATGCAATTTTATGCTTTAGGTCTTTTCTATTAACAATAAAATCAATAAAACCATGTTCTAATAAAAATTCGCTTTTTTGAAATCCTTCTGGTAAATCTTTTTTGATAGTTTCTTTAATAACTCGAGGACCTGCAAATCCTATTAATGCCTCTGGTTCTGCTAAATTTAAATCGCCTAACATTCCAAAACTCGCTGAAATACCCCCAAAAGTAGGATCCGTTAATAAAGTTATAAAAGGTAATTTTGCCTCACTTAACTGAAATAATTTGCCACTTGTTTTTGCTAATTGCATTAAACTAAAAGCACTTTCCATCATTCTAGCCCCACCACTTTTACATATTACAAAAAATGGAATTTTGTGAAAAATACAATAATCAACTGCTTTACTAAATTTTTCGCCCATTACAGATCCTAAAGAACCACCTATAAATTCAAAATCCATACATCCTATCACCAACCTCTCGCCACTAACGTCACCTACGGCTATTCTTATAGAATCCTTGATATTCGGTTTCGATTTATGAATTTCATCAAGCCTTGTTTTATAAGGTTTTAAATCTACAAAATTTAATTTATCATGGCTTTTAATATTATCAAAAAGATACTCTGGTCCATTATCAAATAATATTTCATAATACTCCAAACTTCCAATTCTATGATGATAAGAGCATTTGGGACAAACATGTAAATTTTCTTTTAAAACTTCTGAAGTAGATATCAAATTACATTTAGGACACTTATTCCAAAATCCTTCAGGCGTATCTTTTTTTTCTGAAGTTGAGGTTAAAATTCCCTTGGATGCTCTATTAAACCATTTTGATTTAACTTGGATTTTATTGGTTTCTGATGAGTCATTATAAATATCTAAACCATTAGGGTCTTTTGTGTCATTTTGTTTCATGGATTAATTTTTATTGATACAATTCAAATCATCAAAAGCAATTTTTAGTCTTGTTATAAAATGTTCTTCGGCTTTACGCAACCAAGCCCTAGGGTCATAGAACTTTTTATTAGGTTTTTCCAAACCTTCCGGGTTTCCAAGCTGTCCTTGTAAATATGCTTCATTTTTTTTGTAATATTCTAAAACACCCAACCAATAAGCCCATTGCATATCTGTATCCACATTCATTTTTACAACACCATAACTGATAGCTTCTTTAATCTGCTCCTTAGGTGAACCACTACCACCATGAAATACAAAATTTATGGCTTTTTCGGGTTTATTAAAATGTTCTGATAAATATGTTTGGCAATTATGAAGAATTTCTGGTTTTAATTCTACATTACCCGGACTATATACGCCATGTACATTGCCAAATGTAGCGGCAATGGTAAATAAAGAGTCAATTTTCATGAGTTCATTATAGGCATAAGCCACATCTTCGGGTTGTGTATAAAGTTTCTTATTTTCTACACAACTATTGTCAACCCCATCTTCTTCTCCGCCAGTAACACCTAATTCGATTTCTAAACACATTTGTAAGGGGGCCATGCGTTTAAAAAATTGAGATGATATTTCAATGTTTTCATGTAAAGTCTCTTCAGATAAATCTAACATGTGCGAACTAAATAAAGGACAGCCATGTACCTTATAAAATTTTTCACTCTCATCAATTAAACCGCTTACCCAAGGTAACCATTTTTTTGCCGCATGGTCGGTATGTAAAACAACGGGTATATCATAATATTTTGCTAATGTATGTACATGTAATGCCCCAACTACAGCACCTTGAATATGTGCTAATTGATTCGTATTATTCATGCCTTTACCAGCTAAAAACTGAGCACCTCCATTAGAAAATTGAATAATTATTGGAGAATTAACGGCCGCTGCTGTTTCTAAACAAGCATTTATAGTACTTGAACTTGTACAATTTACTGCGGGAATAGCAAATCCTTCAGCCTTAGCATCTTTAAAAAGTTGGTCAAGCTCTTTACCAAAAATTACACCAGATCGGTATCTTTTCATAAAATTTATTTATAAGTTTTTTAAAATATCATATTTTGTTATTATATGCAAATCCTCTAAAGCGTCTTTAACTAATACCGCTTGAGAATTTTTATCGATTAAATCTTTTATAATGTCTATTGGAGTATTGATATCCATTATAAAATAAGGGGCTTCCATTATGGACGATACAGGCTCATCTTTTAAATTAGAATTTAAAACCATTTTTTTAAATAAAGTTCTTTCATTGATAGATCCACATAATTCTTCTTTATTAAATACTGGAATTTGCTCAATATCAAATTTTTGCATTAATGCTATGGCAACACCAATCTTTTCAGAAATTTGAATTTTTATGAGTGATTTTTTAGGACGATTTTGAATAATATCATTGGCATTTTTTAGCTCTAAAAAACCCTTTTCTATCATCCATTGGTCATTGTAAATTTTTGCAATATATCTACTGCCGTGATCATGAAAAATACATACAACAACATCGTCTTTTTTTAAAAGTTTTTTTAATTGATACAACCCTTGAACACAGCTGCCAGCACTGTATCCACAAAATAGTCCTTCTTCTTTTGCTAACCTTCTTGCCATAATAGCTCCATCTTTATCGGTTACTTGTTCAAAATGATCTATTTTACTCATATCATAATTTTGAGGTACAAAATCCTCACCAAAACCTTCAGAAATATAAGCATGTACTTTAGTGTCATCTATAAGGCCAGTTTTGAAATAATGAGTTAATAACGAACCATATACATCAATTGCCCACACTTTTATTTCAGGATTTTTTTCTTTAAGAAACATTGCAGTTCCAGTTATGGTTCCGCCTGTACCAGCAGTACAAACTAAATGCGTGATTTTACCCTCAGTTTGAGCCCAAATCTCAGGACCTGTGGTTTCATAATGTGCTAATCGATTGGCTAAATTATCGTATTGATTAAAATGAAACGAATTGGGTATTTGCGAAGCCAATCTTTTCGCAATAGAATAATAACTTCTTGAATCTGTAGGGGATACATCTGTAGGACAAACAATAACTTCGGCACCTACGGCTCTTAATATGTCAGCCTTTTCGCGTGATTGTTTATCGGTCGTTGTAAAAATACATTTATATCCTTTTACACAAGCAGCCAATGCCAAACCCATGCCAGTATTACCACTAGTACATTCAATAATGGTGCCTCCAGGTTTTATCTTCCCTTCCTGCTCTGCTACTTCTAACATCTTAAGAGCCATTCTATCTTTAATAGAATTACCAGGATTAAAATAATCTACCTTAGCTAAAACTAAAGACGGAATATCCGCAACAATTTTATTTAACTTAATTAAAGGTGTATTGCCAATTGTTTCAAGAATATTATTGAACCACATTGCTAAAATAAAAAATTATTTATAAGAAGGCTGAAACTGAGAACTCGGTTGAACCTCTACCTCTGGCTTCCCTGTATATTTTTTTACATACAATGCACCACAAGTGCTTAATAAAAACATAAAAATACATAAAACAGTTATGTAAAAGAAAAAAACAGAAGACTCTGCCCAATTTTTCTTGATATCACTATCCATAAGTGGCTCAGAATTACAATTTTCCAATATTATAGGATTTTCCATAAAAAAAAGTTTAGCAAAGGTACAATAAAAATATCAAATATCCAAAAATAAATTAATTTTTTTTTAAATTTCTTTAAATTAAGAAAAAAATCGTAAATTTGCAAAAAATTTATTAAATAAACTATTAATTACAATGAAATTATCAACTTTTTACTACGATTTACCGCAATCTTTAATAGCCCAATATCCAAGTAAAGAACGAGAAGATAGCCGATTACTAGTTGTTGAGAAAAATACAGGTAGAATGGAAGTTACAACATTTAATTCAATTATGGACTATTTTGATGATAAAGATGTTTTTGTAGTAAATAATTCTAAAGTGTTTAAATCTCGACTCTATTGTACTAAAGAAAAAACAGGTGCTAGAATTGAAGTTTTTTTATTAAGAGAATTAAATAAAAATGCCTTTCTTTGGGACGCCTTAGTGGATCCAGCTCGAAAAATTAGAGTTGGGAATAAATTATATTTTGAACAAAGCGAAAATTTAGTGGCAGAAGTAATTGATAACACTACAAGTAGGGGTAGAACTATTAAATTTTTATGGAACGGTAGTTACGAAAGTTTTAGAGATTTTTTAGAATCTATAGGAGAAATGCCACTTCCAAAATACATAAAAAGACCTAATGCGCCCATCGATGATGAACGCTATAATACTGTTTTTGCAAAAGTTGAAGGGGCTGTTACCTTACCTGCCGCCGGGAGCCATTTTAGTAAAAAATTATTGAAACTATGCGAAATAAGCGGAATACGTTTTGCTGAAATTACTTTACATCAAGGCATATCAAGCTTAAAACCACTTGAAGTAGAAGATATTACGAAACATAAAATGGATGCCGAATATTTTAATATCCAACAAGAAGCATGCGACATTGTTAATGATGCTATTATAAATAAAAGAAAAGTCTGCGCCGTTGGTGCAACAACAGCAAGAGCCCTTGAATCCTGTTATACCTCGGACCATTTTCTAAAAAAGGGTAGTGGTTGGACTAATAAATTTATTAACCCACCCTACGATTTTAATATCCCTAATGCTTTAATAACCAGCTTTCACCTGCCTAAAACCTGCCTTTTTATTTTAACCTCAGCCTTTGCTGGACCCGAATTAACCTTAGAAATCTATCAAAGAGCAGTTAAAGAAAAATTTAGATTTTTATGCTATGGTGATGCTTTATTAGTAATTTAACCCTTTTGTCAAAAATTAATAAAATTTTATTTAATTGAAAATCAATTAATTATAAAAAATATAAAAAAAAAATAAAAAAAAATGAAAAAAATGAAAAAAAATGTATATCTTTGCAAAATATTAAAATAATATGTCACAAAGGATTCGAATAAAATTAAAAAGTTACGACCACAATTTGGTTGATAAATCGGCTGAAAAAATTGTAAAAACCGTTAAAAGTACTGGTGCTATTGTTAATGGACCAATTCCTTTACCTACGCGTACAAAAATATTTACTGTCAACCGATCACCCTTTGTTAATAAAAAAAGTCGTGAACAATTCCAATTAGGCACTCATAAACGCCTTATGGATATTTACGCTACTACTTCTAAAACTGTTGAGGCACTTACAAAACTTGATCTACCCTCAGGAGTCGAAATTGAAGTAAAGTAAAAAATAAAATTGGAGTAAAATCCAAAACCGTCTCCCAAACTTGAATAGTGAAAGGAGCGCCGGAAAGCAAACAAACCACTTATGGTTTGAAACCTTGGTACTTCGAAACAAGAAAAGGTCAAGGTAACATTTAAAAAGCATAGACACTAGTTATGCTTTTACATAAGAGGTTCTAATATATAAATTATGAAAGGAATCATTGGAAAAAAAATAGGCATGACGTCAGTTTTTTTACAAGACGGAAAAGCCCAACCCTGCACAATTATAGAAGCAGGTCCTTGTGTTGTTACACAAATCAAAAGTATCGATAAAGATGGCTATAACGCCGTACAATTAGGTTTTGTAGATAAAAATGAAAAACATAGTCTTAAAGCCGAAATAAATCATTTTGCAAAAGCCAATACCTCGCCGAAACGATTTTTGAAAGAATTTAGAAACTATTCCCTTAAAACAGATATAGGACAAACTATTTTACTCGATATTTTTAACGAAGGTGAAACAGTAGATGTTGTTGGTATAACCAAAGGAAAAGGATTTCAAGGTGTAGTTAAAAGACACGGATTTAGTGGGGTTGGGTCGCAATCTCACGGACAACATGACCGATCAAGAGCTCCTGGATCCATAGGAGGCTCGTCTTATCCATCAAGAGTCTTTAAAGGAATGCGCATGGGCGGCAGAACAGGTACTGATAGTGTTAAAATTAAAGGACTTAAAATAATTAAATTATTCCCAGATAAAAATTATATCCTTGTAAGTGGTTCAGTTCCTGGATTTAATGGCTCAACTGTTTTTATTCAAAATAAACATAACTAACCCAAAAAATTAAGAAATGAATATAGATATTTTAAATATTGAAGCCGAAAAAACAAATCGGACCTTTACCTTTGATTCAGATTTAGCAAATTTCGTTCCTAATGATCATAGTATATATTTAGCCGTTAAACAATTTTTGGCAGCACAACGAAGCGGTACTCATAAAGTTAAAACCCGAGCTGAAGTTAAAGGTGCTAGTCGTAAATTACACAAACAAAAAGGTACTGGCGGTTCAAGAAAAGGAAATATAAGAAATCCTTTATATAAAGGAGGCGGTACTGTTTTCGGACCAAAACCACATAAATACCATTTAAAAGTAAATAAGAAAGAAAAAGATCTAGCACGTCTTTCTGCACTTTCTTATAAATTTAAAGAAAATAAGGTTATTGTTTTAGAAAATTTAAATTTTGAATCTCCCAAAACAAAAATATTTACTAATTTTTTAAATAAAACTGAAATCCAAAACCAAATAGCAATTCTAATTCTTGATGATTTTAACGATAATGTATTTTTAAGCAGCCGAAATATACCCAATTTAAAAACAATGCACCTAGCCGATTTAAATACTTATGAAATTACGAAAGCTTCTTATGTTATTTTTACAGAAGAAAGTGCTAAAATTATAAACGGTTCTGATAACTTAATTCATGAAAATCACAATTTAAATATATGAAAATTCAAGACATTTTAATAAAACCTATTTTAACAGAAAAATCAAATAGTTTAGCTGAAGGTAAAGTTAAAAAATATTGTTTTAAAGTTAATAAACAATCAACTAAATTTCAAATTAAATTAGCAATTGAAAAATTTTACGGAATTAAGGTTTTAGATGTTCATACACTTATAACAGCCGACAAATCAAAATCAAAAATGACTAAAAAAGGCATCTATAAAGGTGTAAAACCATCTTATAAAAAAGCCATAATATCTGTATCAGATGATCAAAATATCAATTTATATAACGAAACAGTTTAAATTTTAAAATATGCCTCTTAAAAAATATAAACCAATTACCGCAGGTACTAGATGGAGAATCGGCAATAAGTACGAAGAAATTACAACCTCTACACCAGAAGCCTCACTTTTAGAACCCGTTAAAAGTAAAGCCGGTAGAAACTTTCAAGGAAGAAGAACCATGCGATACCGAGGTGGTGGTCATAAAAAACATTATAGAATTATAGATTTTAAACGTCAAAAATTTGATATTGAAGCAACAGTTATATCTATTGAATATGATCCTAATAGAACTTCTTTTATAGCCTTAGTTGAATATACCGATAAAGAAAGACGTTATATTATCGCACCTAAAGGGCTTGAAGTTGGTGCTAAAATCCTTTCTGGATTAACCATAGCACCCGAACTTGGAAATAGCTTGCCACTTAAAAATATCCCCCTAGGTACTAATGTTCATAATATCGAAATGCTGCCCACTAAAGGTGGACAACTCGTCAGAAGCGCCGGCGCTTATGCACAGCTATCAAATAAAGAAGAACATTATGCAATTCTTAAAATGCCCTCTGGCGAATTAAGAAAAATACCTATCAATTGCATGGCAACAGTAGGCGTTGTTTCTAACTCAGATCATAACCTTGAAACTATAGGTAAAGCCGGAAGAAATCGCTATCGCGGCATTCGCCCTCGAGTTCGTGGCGTAGCCATGAACCCCGTAGATCACCCAATGGGTGGCGGTGAAGGTAGAGCCTCAGGAGGTCACCCAAGAAGTAGAAAAGGTAAGTACGCCAAAGGTGAAAAAACAAGAAAAATGGGTAAAGGTAGCGATAAACTGATTATCCAACGTAAAAATGGTAAAAAATTAACCCTAGCTTAAAAATATAAACTATGTCAAGATCCTTAAAAAAAGGTCCTTATGTTCAAGCACCCTTATTAAAAAAAGTTCTAGCCATGAACGAAGGAAAAACAAAAAAAGTATCTATAAAAACTTGGAGCAGACGCAGTACTATTACTCCAGATTTTGTAGGACATACATTTGCAGTTCATAATGGTAATAAATTTATACCTGTATATGTATCCGAATTTATGGTTGGACATAAACTTGGTGAATTTTCGATAACACGTCATTTTAAAGCACATTCTGGTAATAAATCTAAATAACAAAACATTAAATATGGAAGCCAAAGCAATTTTAAGAAATACTCCTACAAGTCCTATGAAAATGCGTTTATTAGCCGACTTAATACGTAGAGAGAAAGTAGATAAAGCCCTTTCAATTCTTAAACATCATCCCCAACATAGCGCTAAACCCCTTTATAAATTACTATTGAGTGCCTCAAGCAATTGGACAAATAAACAGGGTAATGAAAATGGAAATGTAGAAAATTTGTATATTAAAGAAATTTTTGTAGATGGCGGTGCCGTTATAAAAAGAGTTCGTCCTGCACCTCAAGGTAGAGGCTACAAAATTCGTAAAAGAAGCAATCACGTAACATTAATCGTAGATAGTTATTAAAATTAAATTTAAAATATGGGTCAAAAAACAAATCCTATAGGAAACAGAATCGGAATCATTAGAGGCTGGGAAAGCAATTGGTTTTGTAACAAAAAAGAATTTGCTACAAAATTAGTTGACGATCAAAAAATTCGTAACTATCTAAACGCGAGAATTAATAAAGCTGGTATTTCAAAAATCGTAATTGAAAGAACATTTGGTAAACTTATAACCACTATTCATACTTCTAAACCAGGAATCATTATCGGCAAAGGCGGAAACGAAGTTGATAGCATCAAAGAAGAGCTTAAAAAAATAACTAAAAATGAAGACGTTCAAATTAATATTATGGAAGTTAAACGTCCAGATTTAGATGCAAATATAGTTGGTGAAAATATTGCCAAGCAAATTGAAAATAGAGTTAATTATAAACGTGCCATCAAAATGGCTATTGCATCTACATTAAGAATGGGTGCTGAAGGTATTAAAGTTAAAGTTGGTGGTAGATTAGGTGGCGCCGAAATAGCACGTTCCGAAGAGATTAAGCAAGGTCGCGTTCCTCTTCATACTTTTAGAATGGATATTGATTATGCCAGTGTTTTTGCTTTAACCGTTTATGGAAAAATTGGTATCAAAGTATGGATATGCCGAGGTGAAGTGTTAGGAACAAGAGACTTTAATCCTAATTTTGTGGGAACTAAATCAGATGTTGTAGAAAAAAGATTTGATGCACCCAATAATAACCGTCCACGCGATAGAGAACGTGGTGGTAGTCGTGAAAATAATAGTGGTAGAGGCGGCGATCGAAAAGAAAAAAGAAATACTAGAAATTAATAAATTATTAAACATACTATATGCTATTACCTAAAAGAACCAAACATCGCAAGCAGCAAAAAGGTCGCATCAGACAAGTTGCTAAAAGAGGCACGTCAATAGCTTTTGGAAGTTATGCTATTAAAGCTTTAGAACCTATTTGGCTAACAAATAGACAAATAGAATCTGCACGCCAATCTTTATCTCGTGCCATGAAACGTGAAGGTAATTTATGGATACGAGTGTTTCCAGATAAAATTATTACTAGAAAACCTTTAGAAGTAAGGATGGGAAAAGGTAAGGGAAACCCAGAGTTTTGGGCTGCAGTTGTTGAGCCAGGGCGCATTTTATTTGAATGTGATGGCGTAAGCCGCGAAATAGCCGAACACGCAATGCACTTAGCGTCTCAAAAATTACCTATTAAAACAAAATTTGTAGTAAGACGAGATATTCAAAATTAAAATTAAATAATATGGCAGTTAAAAAAAACGATTTCAATAAATCATTAAGAAGTTTATCTTTATCAGATATTAACGAAAAAATAAGTTCAGATGAAAATAGGCTTACAAAATTAAGATTCTCTCATACCATAACCCCATTAGAAAATCCCAAAATGATGAAATTATTAAAAAAAGATTTAGCACGTGTTAAAACTGAACTGAATCACCGTAAACAATTGGCTAATCAATAAATTTATAATTATGTTAGATAGAAAAATAAGAAAATCAAAAATAGGTTTAGTTACCAGCGATAAAATGCAAAAAACAATTACTGTTTCAGTTGAAAGGAAAGTAAAACACCCTATTTATGGTAAATTTGTGAAAAAAACAAATAGTTTTCACGCTCATGATGAAAAATCTGAAGCTCATATTGGGGATGTTGTTAAAATAATGGAAACAAAACCTATCAGCAAAACTAAAAAATGGCGTTTAGTAGAAATTGTTGAAAAAGCAAAATAAACTTTAAAAACTAAAAAAAAATGATACAACAAGAATCTCGTTTAAATGTGGCAGATAATAGTGGTGCTAAAGAAGTACTTTGTATAAGAGTCCTGGGAAATAGTGGACAGGATTATGCCAAAATAGGTGACAAAATAGTAGTTACTGTAAAAGATGCGTTACCTGCAAGTGCAAATACTATTAAAAAAGGAACTGTTTCAAAAGCAGTTATTGTTAGAACAACTAATAAACTTCGTCGTAAGGACGGTTCTTATATTCGTTTTGACGATAATGCCGTTGTATTACTAAACAATTCTGATGAGCCTCGTGGAACTCGTATTTTTGGACCAGTAGCTCGTGAATTAAGAGATAAAGGTTATATGAAAATTATTTCTTTAGCTCCCGAAGTATTATAAAAATTAATTCAAATATGAAAAATAGATTTAAAATCAAACTACACATCAAAAAAGGCGATAAAGTAGTAGTTATTGCTGGTGCAAGCAAAGATAGAACTAAAGTTCGTACAGTTACTGAGGTATTCCCTTCTGAAAGTAAAGTTTTAATTGAAGGTGTAAATATCAAAGTTAAACATTTAAAACCTACAGCACAATCTACTAAAGGTGGTATTTCAAAAATTGAAGCACCTATCCATATTAGTAATGTACAATTGTGGGATTCTAAAACATCTTCTCCTACTCGAATTATTAGAAAAAAAGAAGATGGTAAATCATATCGTATATCAAAAAAATCAGGGGAGGAATTAAAATAATGAGTACAACATTTAAACCTCGTCTTCAAACAAAATATGTAGTTGAAGTTCGAGAACAAATCAAAACAAAGTTTGGGTTAAAATCTATAATGCAAGTTCCCAAAATCGAAAAAATTTGCATTAATCGTGGTGTTAATGGGGCTACGAACGACAAAAAATTAATTGATGTGGCCGTAGCTGAATTAACTCAAATTGCTGGTCAGAAAGCTGTAGCCACCTATTCAAAAAAAGATATTTCAAATTTTAAATTGCGTAAAGGAATACCTATAGGTGTTAAAGTTACCTTAAGGGGTTCTAAAATGTATGAATTTTTAGATCGTTTAGTGGCAGTGGCGTTACCCAGGGTTCGAGATTTTAAAGGTCTTAATTTGAATTCTTTTGATTCGAGTGCTAATTATACTTTTGGGGTAACTGAACAAATTATTTTCCCAGAGATAGACGTTGATAAAGTGAATAGAATTACAGGTTTTGATATTACCTTTGTTACCAATACTTCTAATAAAGAACTTGCCGTAGAATTGTTAAGCTTACTTGGGGTACCTTTTAAAAAATAAAAAATATAAATCAATATGTCAAAAAAATCAATAGTAGCTCGTCAAAAAAAACGCGAAAGAATGGTAGCTAAATTTGCTATTAAAAGAGCTGAACTGAAGAAAAATAACGATGAAAAATCTTTATTAGCTTTAGATAAACTCCCTCGTAACGGTTCGTCGGTTCGATTAAGAAATCGTTGTTTAATGACCGGAAGGCCTCGAGGATACATGCGTTATTTTGGAATATCAAGAATTATTTTTAGGGACATGGCACTATTCGCCAAAATTCCGGGTATTAAAAAAGCCAGTTGGTAATTTCATCATTTTAAAATTCATTCAAACTATGATAACAGATTCAATAGCAGATTATTTAACACGTATTCGCAATGCTCAATCAGCCGGACACCGCCTTGTTGAGATTCCAGCCTCAAATTTAAAGAAAAGAATAACCGAAATTTTATATAATCAAGGTTATATTTTAAAATATAAATTTGAAACTGATAGTAAACAAGGTGTCATCAAAATAGCTTTAAAGTACGACTTACAAACCAAAATTCCAGCTATTAGAGGCTTAGAAAGAATAAGTACTCCTGGATTAAGGCAATATGCTAAACCAGCTGAAATAAAAAAAGTAATTAACGGTTTAGGTATTGTTATATTAAGTACTTCAAAAGGCGTTTTAACAGATAAACAAGCTAAACTACAAAATGTTGGTGGTGAGGTATTATGTCGCATTTTTTAACAAATTAAAAATAGAAGAATATGTCAAGAATTGGTAAAAAAAATATTGCAATTCCTCAAGGAGTTCAAATACAAGTGTCTAAAGATAACATTGTACTTGTTAAAGGTCCTAAGGGCGAGTTAACATTGAAATTAGATCCCGATATACAAATCGTTGTTGAAAATAATAACTTGTTAGTAAATCGGCCAACGAATCAAATTAGACATCGTGCTTTGCATGGTTTATATCGTTCCATTCTATTTAACAATGTTAATGGGGTTGTGAATGGTTATAAAAGAGAGCTTGAATTAGTTGGGGTTGGTTTTAAAGTAAGCCATTCTGGCAATTATTTAGATTTATCTTTAGGATATTCGCATAATATTATTTTTGAAGTTCCAAAAGAGATAAAAGTAAATTCAATTACTGAAAAAGGGCAAAATCCAAAGATAGTCTTAGAAGGCATCGATAAACAACTCATTGGTCAGGTCGCGGCTAAAATAAGAGGATTAAGAAAACCTGAGCCATATCAAGGTAAAGGGGTGAAATATGCTGGTGAAAAACTTCGTAAAAAAGCTGGTAAAACTGCAGGTAAATAATAAAAAAATTGATTATGAATATAAGTAATAAAGAAAAAATTAAATTTAGAATCCGTAAAAAAATAAAAGGATCTTCTGTAAAACCTCGTTTAAGTGTTTTTAGAAGCAATAGGAATATTTTTGCTCAACTAATTGATGATAAAAATGGTGTTACGTTAACAGCAAGTTCGTCTGCCGATAAAGATTTTAAAGGGAGTAAAGCTACAAAAATAGACATTGCAAAAGAGGTTGGACAAAAATTAGCTTCTAAAGCCAGTGCTCTTCAAATTGAAAATTGTGTTTTTGATAGAAATGGTAATTTATATCATGGTCGTGTTAAATCATTAGCTGAAGGCGCAAGAGAGGGTGGTCTTAAATTCTAAACATTTTAAAAATATAATATGAGCAAAATGCTGGTAAAAAAAGTGAAAGCAAGTACTGAAGATGAATTAAAAGAAAAGGTGGTTTCGGTAAATAGGGTTGTTAAGACTACTAAGGGAGGAAGAACCTTTAGTTTTTCAGCTTTGATAGTTGTTGGTAATCATAATGGATTAGTAGGTCATGGTTTAGGAAAAGCCAAAGAAGTACAAGAAGCTATAACTAAAGGAATTGAAGACGCTAAGAAAAATTTAATAAAAGTTCCTTTAAAACATGGAACAATTCCTCATGAACAATGGGCAAAATCGGGAGCGGCTAAAGTGTTAATAAAACCCGCGGCTCATGGTGCTGGTGTTATAGCAGGAGGTACTATGCGAGCTGTTTTAGAAAGTGCGGGTATTACAGATATTCTTTCAAAAAATTTAGGCTCAGCCAACCCGCATAATGTTGTAAAGGCTACTATTAAAGCTTTAATTATGCTTCGTGAACCATCAGTTATTGCTAAAACTAGAGGTATTTCTGTTTCAAAAGTGTTTAATGGATAAAATATTGGCTATGAATAAAATAAAAGTAACTCAAATTAAAAGTTCGATTGACCAGTCTGAACGTCAGAAAAAAAACTTATTAGCTTTAGGGTTAAAAAAAATCAGTGGTTCTAATGAGCTCACTGCTACACCTCAAATATTGGGTATTGTAAACAAAGTAAAACATTTGGTAAAAATTCACGAGATAAATTAATTTATATGAAACTACATAATTTAACCCCAGCTTTGGGATCTGTTCATAAAGCAAAACGCTTGGGTAGGGGAGAAGCGTCAGGAAAAGGAGGCACGTCTACAAAAGGTAATAAAGGGTCTCAAGCTAGAACGGGTTATAAATTAAAAATGGCTTTTGAAGGTGGTCAAATGCCTATTCAAAGACGCATTCCGAAGCGCGGATTTAGTAATTTTGCTCATAAAACAAGCTATAGAATTTTTAATTTAGGACAATTACAAGAATTTATTGAAAGCTATAAATTAGAAGAAATAACGAATGATGTTCTTTATATTCATGGTTTTATTCAAAAAGGAGAACTCGTTAAAATTTTAGGTCAGGGTGAATTTAAATCCAAAATTAACTTTAAAATTGATGGTATTAGCCAAAAAGCTAAAGACATATTAGAAGGTTTGGGATGTGTTATTGAAATGAATAAAAAATAAATCATTTTATTTTCAAAATTAACAAACAATATACATGAATAAACTAATAAAAACCTTAAAAAACATTTGGGCAATAGACGAGTTAAAGCAAAAACTATTAGTAACTCTTTTATTTGTTTTAGTATATAGAGTTGGAGCGCAAATTACTTTACCAGGGATAGATGCCAATGTAATAGCTGAAGCAAATAAAACTGGAGGCGATCGAGGTATTTTAGGTTTGTTTGATATGTTTGCAGGTGGTGCATTTTCGCAAGCATCTATATTTGCCTTAGGTATAATGCCTTATATTTCGGCATCTATTTTTATGCAACTTTTAACCATTTTAGTTCCAAGTGTTCAAAAAATCCAAAAAGAAGGTGAAAGTGGTCGTAAAAAAATTAACCAATGGACACGTTATTTAACTGTCATTGTAACTGCTTTTCAAAGTTTTGCTTATGTTGCTTATTTAAACCGACCTGGGTATTCTGAAGCCATTTTAGAAGGCTATCGTCTTTATTTTACAGCTTCAACCGTTGTTGTTTTAACAGCGGGCACACTTTTCGTAATGTGGTTAGGAGAAAAAATTCAAGATAAAGGTATCGGTAATGGCACTTCAATCATTATTATGGTTGGTATTTTAGCTCGCTTACCACAATCATTAATTCTTGATTTTCAATCTAAAAGCCAAAAAGGAGGCGGTGGTTTATTAATCTTTTTAATTGAAATTGCTATTTTTGTTGGTATCGTTTTAGCTTTAATTTTATTAGTACAAGGTGTTCGTAAAATTCCTTTAAGTTATGCCAAGCAAATTGTTGGGATGGGTGCTAATAAATATCAAGGTGGCAATGCGCGTCAATTTTTACCAATTAAAGTAAATAGTGCTGGTGTTATGCCTATAATTTTTGCCCAAGCAATTATGTTTTTACCAACTTTAATTTCATTTTCAGACCTTAATACTAATACGGGGTTCTTGAAAATATTTAACGATCAGAGCAATTTTTGGTATATGTCTATTTATTCATTTATGGTAATTGCGTTTACGTTTTTATATACAGCTTTAATATTTAATCCTAAACAGATTTCAGAAGACCTAAAACGGAATGGTGGTTTTATACCTGGTGTGAAGCCTGGACAACCAACTACCGATTTTATTGGAGCTATCATGGATAAAATTACGTTGCCTGGTGCTATTTTTTTAGCATTAGTGGGTATTTTGCCAGGCTTCGCTCAACGTTTAGGGGTAACCCAAGGCTTTAGTTCTTTTTTTGGAGGAACTTCTTTATTGATTATGGTTGGTGTTATTTTAGATACCTTACAACAAATTGAAACCTATTTATTAATGCGAAAATACGATGGCTTAATGAGTAATGGTAGAATTCAAGGACGTCAATATAGTATGCCGGCTGAAGTTCAAGGTTAGTTAAATAGATATTTAAATTTTAGGGTTACTTTATATGGCATCCATACCAATTAAAAGTTTGATAGACCTTGAAGAACAAAAAAAATCAGCCTTATTAGTAAGTAATTGTTTGGCAGAAATTGCTAAAATTATTAAGCCCGGACTTACTACATTTGAAATTGATAAATTTGCTGAAAATTATATTAAAGATTTTGGGGCAAAATTATCTTTTAAAAATTATCGTGGTTTCCCATTTAATATATGTGCGAGCGTAAATGATGTAGTAATCCATGGATTTCCTACAAAAATACCTATTAAAGAAGGTGATTTAGTTGATATTGATATTGGTGCTTTTTTAAATGGTTTTCATGGCGACCAAGCCTATACTTTTGTTGTTGGAACCGTAGAGTCTGAAATCTTAGATTTGGTAAGCCGAGTTAAACATAGTTTGTATAAAGGCATAGAACAATGTATAGAAGGTAATACAATTGGTGATATAGGTGCTGCCATACAATTTTATACGGAAACCATGTATGGTTATGGTGTGGTAACAGAACTTACAGGTCATGGTTTAGGTAGGGATTTACATGAAGATCCAAGCGTACCGAATCGTGGTAAAAAGGGAAAGGGCAAAATATTGTTAGAAAACATGGTTTTAGCTATTGAGCCTATGATAAATTTAGGAAAAAAAGATATCGTTTTAGATAGAGATGGCTGGACGTATAGAACCAAAGATAAAAAGCCAAGTGTCCATTTTGAACATAACGTTGTTGTAAAAAAAAATAAACCAGTTTTATTAACAGATTTTAAAGTAATTGAAGATGCTGAAAAGAAAAATTCTAATTTAAATTCAAGTTATTATTAACTTATTGAGTATATTTTACTATTTAAAAATTTAATAGAGAAATAGAAAATATTAAGAATTTTATTTAAACTAATTAGTATCTACCCGAATATTTATAAGTAATTGATTATAAACAAGATGTTAATAAA
>JASGCT010000004.1:44913-74962 GCA_030053915.1 Alphaproteobacteria bacterium | reverse complement strand
ATATGAAGAAATCCAATTATTTATGTATTGAGTTTTTTCGTGAGAAACATAAAACCACTTTTCTCCAATAAATTCTGCTTTATCATTGTAAATATCAATTTCTATTTTATCAATATTTTGAGTTTTATGTGTGTTACAAATTTTGAAACCAATTGGAAATTTACCTTGAACATTATCAAATGTGTATGCAGGTGCGATAAAACCACTTTCAAAAGTTGCTTTGAAATTATTACGGAAACTTTCAAAAGCTGAACCATTAAAAGTTTTTAAAGTTGAAAATTCACCAATTAAACAGCCGTTTATTTCAGAATATATTCTAATTAAAAATTGAACAAATAATTCACGACCAGCCCCGCCTAATGCGTTGCTATACTTTGTATGCGTTTTAGATAGATTTACCCCTTTTTTTCCTTTAATGCCAACACTTGAAACCTCCGCATAAGGCGGGTTAATATAAACCACTAATTTTTTTCTTTTTTCGGGGTTGTTAATTATGTCTTGTAAGGGTTGCGGTAACTTACTAAAATCATCATTTAAAAAATCAAACTGAAAAACGTGGTTTTCTAATAAATTAGCCCCGTTTTTTATACGGTCTCGCATTACTTCAACATCTTGATTGTCTAAGGTTGATGCCCAAATATTAAATTTGTTAGTAAGCCCAGCTAACAAATTACCCGTACCCGCAGCACAATCCCAAATATAATAGTCATCTTGCCAATTTTCACCTAAAACGTCTGTTAAATATTTTTGAGAAAGTTCTACCCAAATTTGTGGTGTAAAATAACTGCCTTTACGTTCTCTTACGTCTTGCGGTACTAATAAATCGCGGCGTTCTACAATGTAATCCCAATACTCTTCTTGGGGTGGTCGGTGGTATTTATTCCAAAATTGGGTATGGGCAACTTGCTTGTCGGTAAAGTCTGTGCGTTTGCTACTAAAAAAACCAGCCTCGTCTAATTTACGATCCAGTTCATAATGGTCGTGTTTAAGTAAAATAAAAAGTTTTTCTTTAAGGGTATTGTTTTCTTGCGAAAGTAAGTCGGCAAGATAAAAATCACCATCAATAATGCCTGATTTCTTGGCAATATCCCAATTTACGGCAATGGTCGGTTTTACTGCTTGAAGCCATTTATTATAGATGACCATAAAATTGTTCTTGTCAATTTTGGTTTTGGTTAAGCCATGTTTGCCTACCATAAAATTTTTCTTGATAAATCCATTTAATTCTCTGTCGTCTTGCAAAAAATTAAAAAGAAGCGTATTGGAATCAATGATAGTTTTAACTTGTTTATGAAGGCTTTTAAACTCTTTAGTGTCGTGGTTCGAAGGCGTTACATTCCAGTTAAAATCGTTGATATAAAAAACATCATGAATGTCGTTATAAGGGATAAAAGCAATTTTTTCTCCGTCAATTGCTCCTAACATTGCTGGTGGCAAGAACTTGTCAAAAGTCCTTGCTTTTCCAATTGTCAAGATTAACTGAACGATAGAATTGTAAATATCTGAAGCGCCTTTTTTAGCTTCTGCCCAAAGCAGCGATTCGTTTTCAAAAGGATTTTTTTCAGGCTGGTGCATGCAAACGCAAAAATCAACGTTACCAATTATTTTAGAGCAGTCGTACATCCAAAAATAGTCTTGGGCTACCTTGTTTTTTAGTTCTTCTTCTCGTATGTTTTGATATTTCATGGTTTGACAGTAAACTTGTTATTAATAATTATTTTTTTTCCAATATTAACAGGGCTTTTTCTGCAGCTAAAATACCAGCATCTTTTTTATTATAGGCAACACCCTCGGCTATAAAATTTTTATCAACTAAACAATGAACATAAAATAAAGTTTTATATTGTTGTCGTTCTTCTTTAATCGTATTTAATTCTACAACTTTGTTGTTTTTCGCCGCCCAAGCTAATAATGAATTTTTAATATTACCATCTTTTAAGGCTAAATCGTCAAAACTAATATAGGGTATTAAAACGTTACCTATTAACCACTGTTTGGCAAATTTCAACCCTTTTTCTAAATAAATAGCGGCTAATAACGATTCAAAAATATCGGCTGTTATCGAACTTATATTATGAAAGTTTGTTTTGGTACTCGTATCATGATGAGTAATTATTTCGATAATTCGAACCAAGTTTAATTGAAAAGCAAATTGTTGTAATTGTTTTTTATTAACTATTTTGCTACGCATGTCAGTTAAAAAGCCTTCTTCGGCTTGGGTAAATTTTTTAAATAAATAATCAGATACTATTATACTTAAAACAGCGTCTCCTAAATATTCTAAACGTTCGTAATTATTAATTTTATCGATAAATGGGGGTGTGAAAGCCTTTTTAAAAAGACCTATTTTTTGGGGATAAAATCCTAAGTGCATTTTAATGGCTTTTTCAAAGGGGGTTTTATGTTTAAATAAGTTGAAAATTGAGTTGAGAAAAGCAACCACTAAATTATTTAACAAATTTTTTAAAAATAGCACAAGCGTTATGCCCACCAAAACCAAAGGTATTACTTAATGCCGCTTCAACAATTCGATTTTGATAGGAATTTAGGGTTAGATTAATTTTAGGATCAAAGGCTTCATCCACAACTTTATGATTGATAGTAGGTGGTATTTTATCGTAAATTATGGCATGAATACTAGCAATAGCTTCGATAGCACCAGCCGCACCTAAGCAATGTCCAGTCATCGATTTCGTAGAACTAATATTTAAGTCGTAAATCGTGTCTTTAAATACACTTTCAATGGCTTTCATTTCTGAAATATCTCCTAAAGGTGTCGAGGTACCATGTGTATTAATATAATCAATATCAGAAGGTTGTAAATGTGCTTCAGTGAGAGCGGCTATCATCACGTTTTTTGCACCTAACCCCTCTGGGTGTGGTGCCGTTAAATGATAGGCATCTGCCGATGCACCTGTTCCAACTAACTCGCAATATATTTTGGCACCTCTATTTAAAGCATGTTCTAATTCTTCTAACACGATAATACCGGCAGCTTCTCCCATAACAAATCCATCGCGTGTTTTATCGTAAGGACGGCAGGCAGTTGCATACTCATCGTTGCGTTCGCTTAACGCTTTCATTGAATTAAATCCAGCAATACCGCAACTCTCAATGACTGCTTCAGCCCCACCAGTAACAATAATATCCGCTCTGTTTAGCTTAATATTATCAGCCGCTACCATTAATGCATGCGTACTTGATGCACAGGCGCTACAAACCGAAAAATTTGGACCTCGAAATCCATAACGCATTGAAACATGTCCCGAAGCAATATCTAAAATCATTTTTGGAATAAAAAACGGAGAATATCTTAAAGGATTATTGGGGTTGGAATTTTCAATGACTTCATTTTGTAATGACGACAGTCCTCCAATTCCGCTGGCAATGATTACTCCAATGCGATCTTTATTTATAGTTTCATTGTCAATATTCGCATCACGTACAGCCTCGGCTGAGGCTGCCATTGCAATTTGAGAAAAACGATCTAATTTACGAGCATCTTTTTTATCCATAAATTGCAAAGGATTAAAGCCTTTTATTTCACATGCAAATTTGGTTTTTAATCTACTTGAATCAATTAAAGTAATAGGTGCAGCTCCAGACTTACCTTCTAATAAGGCTTGCCAATATTCAGGTACGGAATTACCAATTGCATTCAATGTGCCCATACCAGTAACTACTACCCGTTTAAACATGATTGCTCAAATTTTAAAATCCAAAAATTAAAACCTTAAGGTTCCTGTTAATTTAGGCGTTTTTTAAGTTCTCCTCAATGTACTTCACGGCTTCTCCAAAGGTGGTAATCTTTTCTGCATCTTCATCTGAAATTGAAATATTAAATTCCTTTTCAAATTCCATAATAAGTTCCACTTGATCTAAAGAGTCGGCACCTAAATCGTTTGTAAACGAGGCACCATCAGTAATTTCAGACTCTTCAACACTAAGCTTATCAGCGATAATTTTGGTAACTTTTGATTTAACTTCTGACATATATTTATATTTTTAATTTGCAAAGTTACATTTATTTTCTAAATTTTAATAATTTTTTATTTTTTTTTTTATTTTTTAACTATTTTTGTACCATGAACATTAAATTTATAAGGTATAATACCCCTGAATACCACCAGCAAATTTCACTTAGAAATAAAATTTTAAGAGCACCACTTGGATTAATTTTAACTCCTGAGGATATAAAACAAGAAAAAAATGACCTTTTTTTAGCTTATTTTCATAAAAACCAAATAATTGGTGGGCTCGTTTTAACTAAAATGAATCCAAAAACTTTAAAACTAAGGCAAATGGCTATTGACCTAAACTATCAAAAACAAGGTCTTGGCAAAGCACTTGTTTTATTTGCCGAACAGTACGCCCAAATCAACACATTTAAAGAAATTGAATTGAATGCACGATATACTGCTATAAATTTTTATAAAAAATTACAATATCAAATCATATCCGACACATTTATTGAAGTAGGTCTCCCGCATCAAAAAATGCTTAAACAATGGGTAATAGACTGAAATAAATAATTTATATGCTATTGATTAATAATGAATTAATAAATAATAGGTCTTTTATTTTTATTTTATTAAAAAGTTGGTTTACATTTACGAATAAAATAAATAATAAAAAAAAATATTTTTTTTATAAATGTTAAAAACGTTCTGAAATTCAACAATAATAATAGTTTTAAAGTGGAAAAAATAGAAATCAACATGATGTTAAAAAGATTTTTAATTATTTAACCCAAAAATTAAATACTTTTGTTGCCCAAAATATTTTAAAACATAAAAAATATATAATAATTATGAATAGAAAACACGATACTGCCTTGACATTTCAAAGGCGCTATACCAAAGAAGGTATCAATCCATTTAATATGTTTGAATACGAACTACGCGATTCAAATATACAAAATACAAAAGGACATAAATTATCATCGCAAGACCAAATTTATGAAGTGCCTAAGCATTGGAGCAAAAATGCAACAGATATACTTATCTCAAAATTCTTTAGGAAAGATGGCGTGCCTCTACCTGATGGTTCCAAAGGTCAAGAAACAAGTATTAAGCAAACGGTTCATCGCTTGGCCAATTGCTGGCGCGTTTGGGGAGAAAAATACGGCTATTTTTATTCTTCTCAAGATGCTCAAATTTTTTACGAAGAAACCGTTTATTGTATTTTAAACCAAGCCTGTGTACCTAATTCACCTCAATGGTTTAATACCGGGTTATATGAATCTTACGGCATAAAAGGCGCCGCTCAAGGACACTACTATGTGGACCCAACTACTAAAACATTAGAAAAATCTAAAAATGCTTACGAGCACCCTCAACCTCATGCTTGTTTTATATTAAGTGTTGATGATGATTTAGTAAACCCAGGCGGTATTATGGATTTATGGACTCGCGAAGCTATGATTTTTAAATATGGCTCTGGGGTTGGAACTAATTTTTCTAACATTCGTGGTGCAGGTGAACATTTAAGCGGTGGTGGTACCTCAAGTGGTTTGTTGAGCTTCTTAAAAATTGGTGATAGGGCGGCTGGAGCGATAAAAAGTGGTGGTACTACCCGACGCGCTGCTAAAATGGTTTGCTTAGACATAGACCATCCTGAAATTGAAGAATTTATAAGCTGGAAAGCCAATGAAGAAATAAAGGTTGCCGCCTTAGTGAACGCTGGATATAGTAGTCATTACGAAGGAGAAGCCTACAACACTGTTTCTGGTCAAAATTCTAATAACTCAATACGGCTTTCCAGTAAATTTATACAAGCTGTTAACAACGACGAAGATTGGAATCTTATTGCACGCTCTAACGGCAAAATTATGAAAACATTGAAAGCTAAATATTTATGGGATAAAATAACGGATTCGGCATGGCGTTGTGCCGATCCTGGCGTACAATTTGACGATACCATTAACGAATGGCACACCTGCCCAAAAGGTGGTCGTATAAAAGCCTCAAACCCTTGTTCAGAATATATGTTTCTAGATAATACCGCTTGTAATCTTGCTTCTATTAACCTGATGCGTTTCTTCAACCCAGAAACCAAAACCTACGATATGAATGGGTTTACACATACGTGCCGATTATGGACCGTTATTCTCGAGATTTCTGTTTTAATGGCGCAATTTCCATCTAAAGAAGTGGCTCAGTTATCTTTTGAATACCGAACACTTGGCTTGGGATATGCTAATTTAGGGACTTTACTTATGACTAATGGATTACCTTATGATAGTGAAAAAGGACGTAATTTAGCCGCAGTTTTAACCGCTATTATGACAGGTGTGGCTTATTTAACTTCTGCTGAAATGGCTAAATGTTTTGGACCTTTTGAACGCTTTAAAGAAAACGAAGCCGATATGCTTCGTGTGATTCGTAATCATAGATATGCTGTTTATAATCAAACAGATAGGTACGAAGAATTATTTATTAAACCACAAGGTATTCAAAGTAATATGTGCCCCGAAAACTTGTTAAAAATCGCCCAAAAAATATGGGATGATGTTGTTGAATTGGGCTCTACCTACGGATTTAGAAACGCCCAAGCCACAGTCATAGCCCCAACTGGCACTATTGGATTTGTTATGGATTGCGATACAACTGGTATTGAACCCGAATTCGCTTTAGTAAAGTCTAAAAAACTTGCTGGCGGAGGCGAAATGAAAATAATTAACCAATCTGTTCCCATGACCCTTAAAATTTTAGGATATACACCCAAGCAGATTCAAGATATTATCATTTATATCGAAGGGCATAAATCTATCGAGAATTCTCCTTACATAAACGGCAAAATTCTCCTTGAAAAAGGCGTTACAGAAGAAGATGTGCTAAACCTAACCAAAGCCTGCAAATCTGCATTCCATATCTCGCATATATTTAATAATACTCACCTTTCTTACGATACCTACAAAAATTTAAATCTTACAAAAGAACATTATAAAGATAAAACCTTTAACGTATTAGATGTATTGGATTTTACTGATGACGATATTGAAAAGGCGAATGAATTTATTTTTGGTAATTTAACCATCGAAGGCGCCCCACATTTTAAAACCGAGCACCTTCCCATTTTTGACTGTGCTAATAAATGCGGAATTAAAGGCAAACGATTTATTCACTATAATGGGCACATCGATTTATTAGCTGCCTGCCAGCCTTTTATTTCTGGAGCTATTTCAAAAACCATTAATATGCCCGAACATGCCAGCGTAAACGAAGTGAGCACAAGCTATTTTAGAAGCTGGGAAAAAGGACTAAAATCGAATGCTTTATATCGTGAAAATTGTAAACAAAGTCAACCGCTTAATACCAAAGTGGATACCACAAAATCTACTAAATCTACTACCCAAAATGAAGAGCCTAACTCTGTAAACTTACCTGGAAATGTTGTAGATTTAAGCAAAATTTCAACTGAAAGTTTACTAGAAGAAATTAATAATAGACTCTTTGAATCATCAGATACTAAATTAAAACATCAATTAGCGTCTATTATTCAACGAAAACCACTTCCTGCTAGACGAAAAGGATACACCTATAAAATTAAAATTTTAGGCGAACAAGTTGTTTTTTTAAGAACTGGTGAGTATGGTGATGGTACTTTGGGTGAAATTTTTATCGATCTTGCTAAACAAGGCTCTGCCATTGCAGGACTTACCCATTGCTTTGCAATTGCCGTTTCTATAGGCTTACAATATGGCGTTCCGCTTGAAGAGTTTGTGAATAAATTCGTTCATATTCAATTTGAACCCAAAGGGTTTACCGATCATCCAACGATTAAAAATGTTAGCTCCATTGCCGACCTCGTTTTTAAAATTTTAGGTGTTGACTATCTTGGAAGGCATGAACTTGCTCATGTAGCCCCAAAAATTGAACCAGAACAAGATGATAAAAACAAAAAAAGTTCAAGTTTTGTTACTAAAAATACGCCAACAGAAATACCCACAACACCTGAACATTTTCAAGAAAATCAAGATTTGCAAAACTACCCCAATCGTAACGACAATATAGTTCCTAAAGCACTCTCTACAAAACATTCCGAAAACAATTATAAAACAAATGTTACTAAACAACCCATAACTATTGGAGGTACTGGTCCATCATGTACAAACTGTGGTTTTACCACAACCAGAAATGGCACATGTTTTGTTTGTAGTAATTGTGGCACAACAACAGGTTGTAGTTAATTTTTTTAAAAGAAATGAAAATAGTATATATATTCAACTATCTTAAAGCTGTATTTAGTTTTAAATGCCCTAAATGCCATAAAGGTTATATTTTTAAATATAAAAACCCATATAGAATTTTTGATACCAATAAAATGGTTGATCATTGTGCCATTTGTAATCAAAAAACAGAATTAGAAGTTGGTTTTTATTATGGTACGGCTTATGTTAGCTATGCCTTAGGTGTAGCCTTCTTAATAGCCTATACTATTTTTTGGAAAGTCATTACAAACTTTAAACTTCTTCCCAACGATCCTTATGTCTTTAAATGCCTTTTTTCCGGGATTATCATTTTAATTTTATTACAACCTATTCTTATGCGACTTTCCAGATCTTTGTGGCTTAGTTGGTTTGTTCCTTATGATCCCCAATTTAAATCTAACCACGTTGATAAATAATATTTTTCAAGTACAAGGAGGGCTAAAATTAAAAGGTAATATCCAGCCTCAAGGTAGTAAAAATGAGTGCTTACAAATTTTGTGCGCTGTTTTATTAACTAATGAACCTATTACAATTAATAATTTACCTAATATAATAGATGTTAATGTACAAATTGAATTATTAGCTTCTATGGGCGTTGAAATTTCTGAAGTCAATGGGTTAAGTAAAACATTTTGTGCCAAAAACATAGATCCTGAGTATATTTTTTCAAAAGAATTTTCAAATAAAGGGAGCAAGCTCAGAGGTAGTATTTTATTTGCAGGACCCATGTTAGCACGCTTTAAAAAGGCACTTATTCCTAAGCCTGGAGGTGATAAAATTGGACGAAGACGCCTTGATACCCATATTTTAAATTTAGAAAAATTAGGGGCTAAATACCTTTACTATAAAGATTTAGACGAATATTTATTACAGGCTGAAACACTTGTAGGGGCTTCAATACTATTAGATGAACCATCCGTTACAGGAACCGCTAATGTTATCATGGCAGCAGTTTTAGCTGAAGGGAAGACCACTATTTACAATGCCGCTTGTGAGCCCTATATTCAACAACTTTGCCGCTTACTAAATACAATGGGTGCTAAAATTAGTGGCATCGGTAGCAATTTATTACAGATAGAAGGCGTCCTTAAACTTCATACTGCAAGTCATACTATTTTGCCTGATATGATTGAAATAGGCAGTTTTATTGGTTTGGCTGCATTAACACAAAGCGACATTACAATTAAAAACTGTGGCTTACAACATTTAGGCATTATCCCAGAAAAATTTAAACAATTGGGAATTCATTTTGTTTTTAATAATGATGATATTCATGTTCCTGCCCAAGATAAATACACCATTCAAACATTTTTAGACGGAGGGATATTAACGATTTACGATCATCCATGGCCTGGGTTTACGCCCGATTTATTAAGCATCCTTTTAGTTACCGCAACCCAAGCCGAAGGCTGTGTTTTAATTCACCAAAAAATGTTTGAAAGCCGCTTATTTTTTGTGGACAATTTAATCAATATGGGCGCAAAAATTATTTTATGCGACCCGCATCGCGCCACGGTTATCGGCTTAAATAGAGGATCAAATTTAAGAGGTATTTCGATGAACAGTCCAGATATTCGTGCTGGCCAAGCCTTATTATTAGCGGCTTTAGCTGCTGAAGGCACAAGTACTATACGTAATATCCATCAAATTGACCGAGGTTACCAAAATATTGATGGTAGATTAAACGAACTTGGCGCAGATATTAAACGCATTTAATAATCAACCGCATGCAACATTTACTTTTATGAAACCTACAATTAAAAAAAATATAAATCTTAAAAATTTTAATACATTCAAGTTACCTTGCATAGCCGAAAATTTTGCCGTTCTCAGTGAAATCGATGAATTAGAATACATTTTAAAACGTATGCCTCATAACAATATTTTTATTTTAGGCAAAGGTTCTAATATTGTTTTTCAAAAAGAAACAATTCAAAATGTTATTCTCAATAATATTCTTGGTGTTAAAATAATACAAGAAGATGCAGAAGCACTTATCCTTGAAACTGGAAGCGGTATGGCATGGGACGATCTCGTGAATTTTTGTGTCTTACAAAATAGAGGTGGCATTGAAAACTTAGCTGCTATTCCTGGTTCGGTTGGCGTGGCACCCATTCAGAATATAGGGGCTTATGGTGTAGAATTTAAAAACGTTTTTGTAAAACTCTTAGCCTACCACTTTTACGACAAAAAATTTATTGAAATCAATGCTGCAGAAGCACAATTGGGATACCGCGATAGCATTTTTAAACACGAACTTAAAAACAAAATATTTATTTGTAGTGTTCAAATAAAACTTATTAAAAATCCTAAAAAATTTAATATATCGTATCCAAGTGTACAACAATATTTTGAAGAACATAAACATATTGAATTGAATCTAAAAACAGTTGCAGATGTAATTAGAACCATAAGAAGTGCGAAACTTCCAAGTTTAAATGAATATGGTAATGCGGGTAGTTTTTTTAAAAATCCTACAATTTGTACCGAGCAATTTGATTCTATTAAACGTAGGTTTCCTGAACTTCACGGTTACCTATTACCCAATGATACTTTAAAATTGTCTGCCGCTCAACTTATTGATTTAACTGGCGCAAAAAAATTATTACATGCCGAAGTAGCTTGTTATTCAAAACATCCTTTAGTTATTATTAATAAAGGGAAGGCACAAGGGCATGATATTGTTAGTTTTGCCAAAGAAATTCGTAAAATCGTTTTTGATAAAGCTCACATTAATTTAGAATTTGAAATTGATATAATATAAAATTATTTTATGAAAGCCATGTTATTAGCTGCTGGTTTAGGCACACGATTAAAACCTTTTACCAATCACCATCCCAAAGCACTTTTTCAAGTAAATGGAAAATCTATCTTAGAACATAATATAAAATATTTACAAAAATATCATATCTACGATGTCGTAGTGAATGTTCACCATTTTGCAGACCAAATTGAAGATATTATCAAAATCAATCATGGCTGGGGTTCTTCAATTGAAATTTCAGATGAACGACAAGAATTATTAGAAACAGGTGGTGGTTTGTTAAAAGCGTGTTCTTATTTTAATAAACAAGACTTGATTGTAGTGATGAATAGTGATATTATTACAAATTTTCCTTTGCAAATTTTAATAGATTTCCAAGCTCAATTTCAGCCCTTAGCAAGTCTCTGTATTAGTTCAAGAGATTCAAAACGACAATTATTATTCAATTCCAAACATGAACTTTGTGGGTGGTTCAATCGAACAAATCATGAATTTAAAGCCGTTCATATAGATGATAAAGTTCCGCACTCAAATTGGCAAAATTTTTCGTTTAACGGTATTCAAATTATGCAAACACAAATTTTTGACAACATAACATTACGTGGAAAGTTTTCTTTGATAGATGCTTATTTATTATTGGCTAAAACAGAATCTATTTTAGGCTACGATGCTTCAATGTGGCAATTTGTGGACATGGGCAAAATAGAGAATTTGAAAGCGGCTGAACAATTGGTAGAGGTGTAAAATTTAGGATAATTTTCAATGATTATTTTCTAAAATTAAACTATCAATGTATCGCCTGGTTTCAAATAAAACCCTACTACATTGGGATCTTTGCGATAGTATTCAAGGTCTTGAAAATTTACTTGACTTGGTTTCTTGATATGGGTAACATAGCTGCCATGCTTCGATTTCATGACATGATTTCCTTTAGAACTTCGGCTATCAACTGGATTAATATTCGAAGTATTCGTTAAAACAACCTTATTTAAATTACTAATAAATATAACATCGATATCTTGTTCATGTATTTCAATAAATAATAAAGGTGAGTCGGTATTATAAGCCGTTTTTAACTTCTTGCGATTAAATTCCGTTTTAAAACAGGATAAATTTATTTTAGCTAATTTTCCATTTTGATAACCTAAAAAATAAAAACCTTTATAATCGTTCGTGCCACCAATATAAATAGGCTTTTCGTCAATTTCATACTCTAATTCTGTTAAAACTTTAGGTCCTTTGAATGGCTTATTCTGTAATTTATACACATTGTTTTTATTGGTAAACACAAAAATTTCATAATATGTAAAAACATGTGGCATCATTGAAACAACTGTTTTAATAGTCTCTTGCTGCGTATTTTTAATGTTGTTATCAGCCTCAGAGTTTAATAGATCTTGATCCATAAATTTTAATTTTTACAAAGTAACGACATTTCTTGTTAAATTTTAGTTAATTAAAGTCAATAAAATTCAAATAAAATTCTATTTTAACATAAAATTGAATTGATTTTTTAAATTTCACAAAATGTTGAAAAAAAAACAAAAAATCTAAACAAAAAAACAAAAAAAAATTGGATATTTGCCCTATGATTACAATTAAACCCTTTAGCGCCCTTAGGCCCGAACCTCAATTTGCAAAATTAGTAGCTAGTAAACCTTACGATGTTCTTAATTCACAAGAAGCTAAGCTTGAAGTAATTGGTAACCCAAACTCGTTTTTACACATTACCAAAAGCGAAATTTCTTTATCGAAAGATATAGACATTCACACAGATGAAGTTTACGAAAAAGCCAAAGAAAATTTAGAAGCATTTATCAAAAGAGACATTTTATTTAAAGAATCTAAGGATTGTTTTTATATTTATAAACTTAACTTCAACAATCACAATCAAACTGGTTTAGTTTGTTTATCAAGCATTGATGATTATGCTAAAAACTTAATAAAAAAACACGAATTAACAAAACCCGATAAAGAAACAGACCGATTTAATCATATAAAATACACCAAAGCACACACCGGTAATGTATTTTTAACTTATAGAAAAATGGATGATATTAATGCCATTATTGAAAAATGGATTCATTATAAATCGCCTATTTATAATATACTTACCGAAGATCAAGTAACACATACTATTTGGGCAATTAATGAAACCGAAGTCATCAATAAAATCATCAATTTATTTAAAACCAATGTACCTTGTAGTTATATTGCTGATGGACATCATCGCGCTGCGTCTGCCTACAAACACAACCTATATTGTAAGGAAAATAACCTGCCAAGCCCAGATTTTTTCTTAACTACTCTTTTTCCTGAATCAGAGCTAAAAATATTGCCTTATAATAGAATTGTAAAAACCTTAAATGGGCTTAGCCAAGAGCAGTTCTTGAATAAAATAGATAAAAAATTTATTGTCGAAAAAAAGACGACCCCGGTTCAACCACAAAACAAATTTGAATTTGGTTTGTATATAAATAAACAATGGTTTGTCCTAAAATATAGAGAACAACCCAACATTTTTGAAACACTTAAACAATTGGATGTAAATATTTTACAAGATTTTATTTTAGATTCAATTTTAGATATCAAAGACCCGAGAACGAATCCCAATCTCGACTTTGTTGGTGGCATTAGAGGACTTCAAGAATTAGTTAAATTAGTAGATAATCATGAAGCAATTATGGCTTTTAGCTTATATCCTATTATTATGGATGAATTACTTCAAATTGCCGACCAAAATTTAATGATGCCTCCCAAATGCACTTGGTTTGAACCCAAACTTCGTGACGGTTTGCTTACTCATATATTTTAGCCATGACACGTGCCTATTTAAAATATTTTTTTTTAATTTTATCCGCCTTAATTATGAATAACGTATCAGGACAACTCGTTTTAAAAGACGGTTATACCAACTTTTGGCAGAAAAAAAAAGGAACTGAATCAAGATTCGTAATAAAAGGAAAATTTCCACCAGCCCTTTTTTTTGAAGATACCACAACGATTTTTTGGTTTCATGAAATATATGATACCTCAACGATTAATCAAACACTTCTAAATTTATTAATTAAAAATAAAAATTTAAACTGGATTATTTTTATAGGAACATGGTGTGACGATACCCGAGCCATCATTCCTGGCTTCATCAAACATATCCAAACAGCTAAAATTCCTGAAAATAAACTTCAATACATTGGTGTTGATAGATTCATAAAAACAACCTTTGATTATAAAAAAAAATATCACATAACCAATGTACCCACATTTATTATTTTTAAAGATAATCAGGAAATAGGTCGCATCATAGAATATGGAGAAGCAGATGATTTTAACACGTCATTAATAAATCTTTTAGAATCTTTTAAAAATTAATCTATGCACCCCGAATTTGAAGCTGTTATTGGATTAGAAATTCATGTTCAATTAGATACACCACAAAAATTATTTTGTAGAAACCTCAATGAAACCTTAACAGAAATACCCAATTCTCGAGTAAACGAGATAAGTTTAGCACATCCCGGGACCATGCCTTTTTTAAATATAAGTCCCATTTACGAGGCTATAAAAATGGGATTAGCTTGTGGTTGTAAAATCGCCCATGAATTAACGTTCGACCGAAAACATTATATTTATCCCGATTTGCCAAAGGGCTATCAATTATCACAACAATATAGTCCATTATGTAGCGGTGGTTCACTTACAATTTTACATAATAATCAACCCGTAATTGTTCATCTAAACCGAATCCATGTTGAAGAAGATGCCGGAAAAAGTAACCATGAGGTGTTTGAAAATTTTTCCGCAATCGACTTAAATCGCGCTGGAACCCCTTTAATAGAAATAGTTACAGAACCCTGTATTCACAACCCAGAAATTGCCTATTTAGTTGTACAACATATTCGAAAAATAGCACGCTGGTTAAAAATTTCACGTGGTAATATGGAAGAAGGATGTATTCGCTGCGATGCTAACGTGTCTATTCGTAAAAAAGGAGATTCTAACTTAGGTACCAAAGTTGAAATTAAAAACCTCAATTCATTGAAATTTATCAAAAAAGCCCTCGAATTTGAAATCGATAGACAAATACAATGTAGCCTTAATGATGACGTTATATTACAAGAAACACGTGGATTTGATGAACATACCCAAACCACTTTTTCACAACGAAATAAAGAAGAAGCGCAAGACTACCGCTATTTTAAAGAACCCGATTTAAAAACCTTAAACATCAGCTCACAATTTATTGAAAGTGTGCAATTAAAACTCCCCAAACTTCCAGAAACATATAAAACAATTTTTCAAAAAATTCCTTCGTTAACTCAATTTGATATTGACCAACTTACCGAAACTATCACTTATGCCGAATTTTTTGATTTATGCTTAAATACTTTTGAAAATCAACAAGTTCTTAAACTTATAGCCAATTTATTATTAGGACATTTTCGTGAATTTTTAGACCACAACCCAGACTTTAATTTATTACATATTAATTTAAACGTTTTGCATGATATTATAAAACTTATAGACCAACAAAAGATTCATGTTTCAAAGGTTGATCTAAATTTTTTAAAAGCACTCTTTATAGACAACATAACACCCAATGATTATTGTATTCAACAAAGCCTTTTTCAATTAGATAACAAAGGCGACATCAATGCTTGGTGTAAAGAAATAATCCAGAAAAATCCAGAAAAATTAGCCGCATATCGAAAAGGGAAAAAAGGATTAATTGGTTTTTTTATGGGCGAAGTAAAAAAAATAAGCCAAGGTAAAGCCAACCCTGTACTTGTTAACCAAGAGTTAGAATTATTACTAAGCCAAAGTTAAAAAACATTATATGTTGAAAATTTTTAAAATAAAAAAAAACTTTATATTGACAAAAAAATAGTACCTTTGCTACATAACATTTATTAACAATTAAAATTAATTTTATGCCTTTTACATTACCCACCCTACCATTTGCTTACAATGCACTTGAACCTCATATTGACGCAGAAACATCAAGCATCCATTATTCAAAACATCATCAAGCTTATGTTAACAATTTAAATGCAGCTGTAACCGCAACGCCTATAGGTCTTCCAGACGACAATGCTTCGTTAAATGCCCTTATGGCTAAAATTAGCCAAGTATCGTTAGCCATTCGTAATAATGGTGGAGGTCATTGGAATCATAGTTTTTTTTGGGAAACCTTAACCCCAAACCCCACTACCATTCCAAGCAATCTTCTAACAGCCATCAATACTAATTTCCAATCTTTAGATAACTTTAAACAGCTCTTTAATAACGCTGCACTTGCACGTTTTGGCAGTGGTTGGGCTTGGCTTGTAAAACAAGATAATAAACTTGTTATATGTTCAACCCCCAATCAAGACAACCCACTAATGGATATTGCAGAAGTTAAAGGAACACCTATCCTTGCAATTGATGTTTGGGAACATGCTTATTACCTTAAATATCAAAATCTTCGTGCAAATTATTTAAACGCATTTTGGAATATAGTCAATTGGACAAAAGCCGCTGAACGCTTAGGTTAAAGAGCCATATGTATTTCATAAATAGTTTTAAATAACTTACATTCCCTAAAAATATCAAAAAATGACTTCAAGAAATTATGCCCTTGATGTATTTAGAGGTATGACGGTTTTATTTATGATACTTGTAAATAATCCAGGTTCTTGGGAACATAGTTTTTCACCTCTTCAACATGCAGCATGGCATGGTTGCACACCAACCGATTTGGTATTTCCATTCTTTTTATTTGCTGTAGGCAATTCGTTAGCATTTTCATTTTCTAAATTTCAACAACATTCGGTTCAATACTTTTTAAGGAAAACACTAACCAGAACCGCTTTAATTTTTTTAATTGGTTTATTTTTGAATGCCAGCCCTTTTTTTACCTGGCAAGATCAAAGTTTAGTTTTAAAAATATGGGAAAACCTTCGAATAATGGGCGTTTTACAAAGAATTGCCTTGTGCTATTTTTTGGCATCATTCATTATATATTATACCAAATCATCATCTAAAGTTTTTAAAATGTCCTTTATAATTTTAATATTATATTGGATATTTACTGCTAATTTTGGTGGCTTAGACCCTTATAGTTTGCAAAATTTTATAGGCAATACATTCGATCATGCTATCTTAGGAACAAGTCATTTATATCGTGGAGAAGGTGTTCCCTTCGACCCAGAAGGTTTGCTTAGTACAATCGCTGCAACTTGTAATGTGCTATTTGGTTATTATTTTGCACTCAATATAAAAAAACAACCTCTCGACACTGCATCCTTCAGCCAACTTCTTTTAATAGCCTGTGGCTTAGTTTTTATTGGATTCATTTGGAATTATAGCATGCCCATCAATAAAAAAATATGGACTTCTAGCTATGCAGTTTTAACCTCTGGTTTAGCGGCTATTGGTTTCCTGGCATTACATTACATTTTTGAAATAAAAATGCTAACAAAAAGCTGGGGCAGATATTTTGATTATTTTGGCACAAATCCTTTATTTATTTTTGTTTTAAGCGGTGTTTTACCTCGTGTTTTAGGATTAATAAGATGGCAAAATGGCTATCATGAGCTTAGTTTAAAACCGCAATACACCTCACCAATGCCTTGGTTTGCACATCAAATTCAAATTTTATTAAATAATTATCTAAATTTAGCATCTTTTATTTATGCATTTATCTTAGTGTGTTTGTACGGACTCATCGCATTTTGGCTTTATAAAAGAAAAATTTATATTAAAATATGAAAATAAATTTAGATTTTAACTACTTTCCAATACAAAACTTAGAAAAAATATAATCTAATTTATTTTCTGTTGTAATGTCGCCTGTTAGCTCACCAATTTTCTGTAATGCCTCACGAATATGTAAGCTAATGTACTCAGACGATACCTTATTTTCAAAGGCGTTTTCAATATCAATTAAACAAAGCTCTAAGGCGTCTAAAATAGATTTATGGCGTACGTTAATAACAGTTGAGTTTTGGTCGTTAAAATCGGACAAGCCGCTTAATAACAAGAGTTTATCTTGTAATAAATTTAAGCCTAATTTTTCTTTAGCAGAGATTAACAATACCTCCTGATTTTGGTGATTTTCAACAATGCCATATTTTTGAATTAAATCGGCTTTATTGGCAACAAACACTATTTTTTTATCTTGAATTTCGTTAAAATCAAAATCATTAAAATCATTCAGGTTTCTAGCATCGATTAACATTAAAATAATATCAGCGGTTAAATAAGAGGCTTTGGTTTTTTGCATGCCAATCCGTTCTATGTCATCTTGAGAATGTGCCCGAAGCCCTGCGGTATCTAAGATTCTAAAAAGTACGTGTTTATATACAAACCGGTCTTCAATAATATCACGGGTTGTGCCTGCAATAGGGCTCACAATGGCTTTATCTTCATTTAGTAAAGCATTTAAAAGGGTTGACTTCCCTGTATTTGGAGCGCCAACAATGACGATTTTAACGCCGTTTTTTATAGCATTATTCCAAGTAAAACTATGAATAAGCGGTGCAATTAAGGTTCTTATTTGTAAAATCAATTGATGAAAATCATCTCGGTTTAGAAATTCCACATCTTCTTCAGAAAAATCCAATTCTAATTCTAATAAGGCAGCAAATTGTAGTAGCTTATCTTTTAACAGTTTTAGGTCAGATTTAAAGCCACCTCTAAGATGGTGTAAAGCAACTTTTTGAGCAAGTGTGGTTTGGCTTTCTATGAGATCGCCAATGGCTTCGGCTTGGGTTAAATCAATTTTTTTATTTAAAAATGCTCTTAAGCTAAATTCGCCAGGGTTGGCTATTCGAGCTCCGCATTGGGTAATAGCCATTAATATCGATTGTAATACAGTGGGTGAGCCATGAGCTGAAATTTCTATTAGATCTTCGCCAGTAAAAGAATTTGGGGTTTTAAATAGACTCACCACCACTTCATCAAGTAAACTGTTATTGTAATAAAGTTTGGTTAAATGAAGCGTATGACTGTTATAACTTGAAATTTTTTTATGTATTGAAAGCGTGTCAATGATGTATAAACTTTTAGTACCACTAATTCTGATGATGCCAAGTGCGGCATAACCTTGGGGCGTAGCCTGTGCCACAATAGTGTCGTTCCAGTTGGTGAATGTAGATTGCATAGATTTTTAAAATTTGAGAAAATATCTTTAATAAAAAAGGACAGCAAATTAATTTACTGTCCTTTGATATATAATCTGTAAAAAAAATAATTATTCTTCGGTAATTCTAAATGTAATAGGTTGGCGAAAACGGCTGTTCACTTGACGTCCGTTTTGTTGAGCTGGAATCCAAACAGGCGATTTTTTCATAACGCGTAAGGCTTCGTTAGCCATGCCATAACCTGGGTCATTTTCTACATTAAAATCGCTAAGACTTCCATCCTTTCTACTTACAGTAAAATTAACATAAACCGTATAAGTTCCGGCAGGTGCGCCTTCGTTAGTTGCTACGTCTGGATTTAGGTTTCTATTTAAGAATTTTAACCAGGCAGCGCCTCCACCGGGAAAACTTGATTTAATTTCAACAGCTGTAAATATTTTATCCTCGTCATCTGCTTCGCTGGGTGGTGCGGCAACAACTGGCGGTGGTATCACCACATCTGGTTGTTTTAATCCTTCTTGATTTACATCACTAACAACGGATTCCTCCATTTTTTCAACTTCTTTAATTTGTTTAGTGGTATCCACTTTTTCTTCAGGAACTATAACGGGTGGGGTAAAACGGGTTAAGTCGATTTTTGGAGGTTCTTTAGGAGGCGGTGGAGGCGGCGGTGGAGGCGGCGGCGGGGGTTCTTCATCTTTCTTAACGTCCTCCAATTGTACATCATCCACTAAAATTTCTTCAACTTTATCTGATTTTAAAGAATTGGATACGATACTTGATAAGCCTATAAATGCTAAAATTAAAATCATTCCTAGTATCGATCTATTCATTCTTTTAGTATAAGTACTTCTAAGGTCGTAGGCGCCGTAGAGTTTATTTCTTTTTTCAAAAACAATATCTAAAATATCGGCATTTTTTAATTTCTCATTTTCCATATAATTACGTTTTATTTTTTAGAGGATTCTGTTGAACCACTGCTTGGAAGACCTTCAGATTGTTCAATAATTATTTTTTCAAGCTCTGACAGTTTAACGAGGGCATATTTTTTATTCACATTAATCTGCATTTCGTCGAGAATATCAACCAAATTTTTGTAATTTGCATCTTTATAACATTTAATAACAATTACTAAGTCTTTATCAGTCCCAAATTTTTCTCTTACTCTATTTTTTTTATCGATGATTACGCTACGAATTGAGTTGTCGCCGGTGTACTCGCAGGTTGCCACTTTGGGTGTTTTAGGGTCTAATTTACCTTCATAGGTATAAATATGGTTATTACCAGCTAACAAAATTGTGAGCGATTTTTCTTCGGACACTTGGTTTTGATTTTCTTCTTTAACATCTTCTTTGGGTAAAAGAAGTTTAAAGGCTGTGGGTTGTGCCATTGTGGTGGTGAAGATGAAGAATGTAATCAATAGAAATCCTAAATCTACCATCGGGGTAAGGTCAACCCGGGTTGATAATTTTTTTCCTTTTTTGACGCCAGGTCCTTTTTTATGTCCGCCACCTGACGAGGTTTCCATTTCTGCCATAGCTTAGATTTTAGTTTTTTATAAAATTTTAATTCTCACTATCGAGTTCTTTTGTAACTGATTTATTACTTTTAAATTCTTTCCAAAGTTCTGTACCTTCGGGAACTGACTCTGGGTTGGTTATCATTTGAAAGCGGTCAAATTCATTTTTTCTAAAACTTTCTAAGACATTATCAAACACATTATATTTTACGCCATTATCACCTTTAAATAAAATATTAAGCGTTTTACCAAGATAGACTTGTTTTACGAGTCGCATCCATTCTATCATTTCATTTGAGGCAGAATCTTTACAAGGGATACCGGGTATATTTGGTGAACCGCCTTTTCGTTTATCGCTTGGTATATTTAAGAAAGAAGGTAATTGCGCAAACGAGCAACCTATAAATTCAGCATCTCTAAATTGGGCAACATTAAGGTTTATTTTTTTGTCTTTAATAATAAGTTCCGCTAAGTCGGCTCGTCTGGCTTTATCGTCTAAAGCTAAAAAAACTTTTCCATCGGAGTTAACAGTAATAAGACAAATATCTTTACTTGGAGCCACTTTAGAAGATACCGAATTAGGGGTTACCACGGGTACGGCTTCTTGGGGTTTAAATTTTGTAGTTAAAATAAAAAAAGCTAACAAAAGAAAAGCCACGTCGCACATAGCTGTCATGTCGATATTGGTGCTCTTACGAGCAACTTTTGCTCTTCCCATATTATTATTTTTTATTATTTATAATTAGAAGCGAAACTTTGCGTTAATGTAAAACCACTTTCATCTATACCAAAAGTGATAGCGTCTATACGTGTGGTAAATACATTATACATGATAATGGCAACTGCTGAAGTACCAATACCTAATGCGGTATTATAAAGGGCTTCGGAGATACCTTGCGATAGTTCTCGAGCGGCTTCGCCTCCACCATCGTCTCCGAGTTTAGAGAATGAGCGAATCATACCCATAACGGTTCCTAATAGACCAAGTAGTGTGGCTACTGAAGCTATGGTTGAGAGAAACACCAAGTTTTTTTCGAGCATTGGTAATTCAAGTGCAGTGGCTTCTTCGATTTCTTTTTGAATATGAAGTACTTTTTGTTCTGTATCTAATTCGGTATTTTCTACCATTTCTTTATATTTTTTCAAACCAGATTTCATAACATTACCTACAGAGCCTTTTTGTTTATCGCAAGCGGCAATGGCTTTGTCGAGTTCTTTATTATTAAGATGAATTTGAACTTGACGAACAAATGCTGAGATATTACCAGTTCCGGTAGCACGGCTAATAGTCATAAAGCGTTCAATTACGAAAGTTAACACTGTTAAAAAGCAGCCTATTAAAATTGGCACAATAATACCCCCTTCATACATTTTAGTAAAAGTACCTAAAGGACCACCATGATTAGGCCAAAACCAATGACTTGGGTCGGGGTCGGGTGCTGTAAAATTTGAGGCGCTTCCTAAACCTACCCTCCAAATTAAATAACCTAAGATAATACAAAACAAAGGTGCAAGGGACGCAACTAAGTTTTTAGACCTTGCTTGTTGTTGCCCGGCACTTGTATGTTTTTGTGCAGTGGGCTTAGGAGCTGGTGCGCTTGCCGGTTTGGCGGCGTTGTTAAGTTCTGACATAATTTTTAATTTTTAATTATAAAATTTTAATATTATTTTGGTGCAAGATATATATTTTATTTCAAATAAACAAAAAAAAAACATTTTTTTTTAAAATTTTTTTCTTTATCGGATTTTTAATCCCTAATAACTTACTTTTTAACTCTATGATTAAGATAATTAAGGAATAAAAAACAATCCCAAAAATCATGCTTTTAATTGTTAAAATTTATTTAAATGATTAAAATTTCAAAAAAATTATTAAATTTTGAATATCTTCGCAGACATTTAAAAATAGAAATGTAGTAAAATCATGCAATATCATCACGACCGTATTGTGCCGAACCTAACAAGTAGTTTATCAAAACAAAAGCAAATAACGACTATGTTTGATAGCATTGCGAGGCGCTATGATTTATTGAATTTTATTTTAAGTTTTGGATTAGATAAAAGTTGGCGTATCAAATTAATACGCATGGCTTTAAAGCGTAATCCAGATCTTATTTTAGATGTTGCAACAGGGTCAGCAGATTTGGCTATAATGGCGGCTGAAATGTGTGACCACGTAAATATAATTGGGGTTGATATTTCTAAAAATATGTTAGATGTTGGAAGACAAAAGATAGACCTGGCTTTGCTTCAAGACCGTATTGGGCTTATGTTAACACATGGTGTTCTTTTACCTTTTGACGACAATTATTTTGATGTGGTTATGATTGGTTTTGGCATTAGAAATTTTGAATTTTTAGACGAAAGTTTACAAGAGTTACGGCGCGTTTTAAAGCCTAATGGGCGTTTATTAATATTAGAATTTACCAAAAACAATACCCCTATTTTAAAATATTTTATTAATTTTTATATAAAATTTGTAGCGCCTGTTTTGGCATTTATGGTCTCAGGAAAATTTGAAGCCTATTCCTATTTACAAAAAAGTATTCAAGAGTTTCCGGCTCATGATAATTTTAATAGAATCTTAAGTGGAACGGGCTTTAGGGAAGTTAAACACTTTCCATTAAAATTTAAAATATGCGCAATCTATTCAGCTACAAAATAATACGGGTGTGCATCTTGTTATTTTTTTTAAAATTTAACAAGCTTCACGCTCAAGAAAACGAACTTTTTAATACCTCTCATGACGAAGTGCGATTTTTATATGGCTTTTCGTTAAATATTCAAGCGAATCGTTTGAGTATTGGATATATCAATGGTGCTAATTTAAACCCTGACCCAAATTTACCTAATAATTTGATATTATCAGAGATTTATCCAAGTATTAAATATGCATTATCAGCTGGGGCTATGTGTAGCTATAAAATACATAAAAATATCTATATTCGTTCTAATCCGCAAGTGTTTATCAGTTCAGACAAAAGTTTTTATTATACAACAAATAATAAAATTACCAAACTTCATAATTTACCGAGTACCGTTTTTAATTTACCATTTCATATTAAGTTTGTTTCAAATAGGGATGTTAATTTTCAAGGTTATTTCTTTTTAGGTCCTAAGATCGAGTTTGATTTATCGGCCGGTTCATTAGAAAGAAAAAATGTTGATTTTGTGCAACTAAAACCCATTAATCTTGGTTATGAAGCGGGCGTTGGCGTTACGTTTTATTTTCCATTAGTAAATATTTCTACTGAATTAAAATTCTCGAATGGCTTTAGCAATTTAATTAAACAAAATGCCTTACCTTTATCGCAAAGTATCAATAATATTCAAACCAATATTATTTCATTTGGATTTATTTTTGAAGATTAAACAAAAATTATGGCACATTCATTATTAAAAAATTGCTTATTAGTAAACGAAGGATGTATTAAGTCTTGCGATATTCTTATAAAAAATTCAAGAATAGAAAAAATTGCTGAGCAAATTGATTGCAAGTTTAAAGTAGATGAAACGGATTGTGCTGGGAATTATGTATTGCCTGGAATTATAGACGACCAAGTGCATTTTAGAGAGCCTGGTTACCAAGCCAAAGCAACCATTGAAACTGAATCCAAAGCGGCTTTAGCAGGCGGTGTAACAAGTTTTATGGAGATGCCCAACACTATGCCCAATACGACTACTTTAACCGAATTAAAGCAGAAATGGGATATTGCGGCAAAAACAAGTTGGGTTAATTATAGTTTTTATTTAGGCGCAAATACTACGAATTTAGAAGATATAAAACAGGCAAATTTATATCAAAACGATTTATGCGGATTAAAAATTTTTATGGGTTCTTCTACGGGTAATATGTTAGTTGACCATCCTTTAATATTAGAATCTATTTTTAAATCAACCAATTTATTAATTGCTACCCATTGTGAATACGAACCATTAATCAAAGAAAATCTTTTACAGTATCAACATAAGTCTTTAACAGCTCAGGAACATGCTTTAATCCGTAATGCTGATGTTTGTTACGAGTCGAGCTTAAGAGCCGTACAATTAGCTAAAAAAACTGGGGCGAGACTACATATTTTACATATTACAACGCGTAAAGAATTAATATTATTTGATAACTTAAAACCCCTTGAAGATAAGCGTATTACAGCCGAGGTTTGCGTGCATCATTTACATTTTTGCGACCAAGATTACGCGACATTGGGTAATTTAATAAAGTGCAATCCCGCCATCAAAACATCTGACGATAGGCAAGCATTGTGGCAGGGTTTATTAAATGACCATTTGGATATTATAGCAACAGACCATGCACCCCATACCTTTGAAGAGAAGCAACTGCCATATTTACAAGCCCCGGCTGGTTTGCCTTTAGTACAACATGGTTTAAATTTGATGCTATATTATGTAGAGCAAGGACATATTACTATCGAAAAAGTTGTTCAAAAAATGTGTCATAATCCAGCCATTTTGTTTAAAATACAAGAACGGGGTTTTGTACGCGAAGGCTATTTTGCTGATTTGGTTTTAGTGGCGCCACAGCCGTTTAACGTTTCAAAATCGAATCTTTATTATAAATGTCAGTGGAGTCCTTTAGAAAATCAGACTTTTCCGTATCGTATTCAATCATGTTGGATAAATGGGCATTTAAGCTATGATGACGGTAAATTTAGTAAATCGCCAGTGATTGAAAAATTAAAATTTAATTAATATTTTTTTATTTAAAAAATTATCAGTACCTTTGCATATCTTACCTAATAAAGTATAGATAAAATCAAAGTTTAACCAACCTTATAAATCTCAAAATTCTTATTTAATTAACTACTTATTATGAAAAAAAATGTTATAGATTTGAAATCTACTTTAAATACACAATCAGAACTTTCAACCTTGGAGGGGGTTGCAGTAAAAGCCATAACTGAAGAAACTAATAATCCTTCTGAAGTGCCTATAAAACGGAAGCGCATCAAACCTTTTAAAGCATCCGCTGTAGAATCGGCACCTGTGTCGTTTAACGAAACAACACTTGATAATATTAAAACTGCACAAGAATCTGACAAAGATACACCACCACCTGTAATGAGTGCACCACCACCACAACCGGAAATAGTGCAAGTGCAACCTGAGCTTTTTGAAACCAAAAACGATATTCAAGAACCTAATAAAAATACTAATTCTAAAAAAAACAAAAAAAAACATACGCATCTAACACAATCTAAGCACCAAGATGCAAAAACAATTGTAAATAATCAACAGGAAAAAGTAGATAATGAAACGCAAGAAAACTTTGATTCTCAACCGAGTAATGTCGTTCAAAAAGATAATAACAATACAGATTCTGGCGCAGATACCTTGATACCAGAAGGCAACGATTCTAAGTTTGCAAGCAAAAAAAACATTGAATTTGACGGTGTAATATATAGTGAAGGGCTTTTAGAAACGATGCCCGAGGGTTATGGGTTTTTAAGATCATCTGATTACGATTATTTACCTTCCCCAGATGATATTTTTTTAACGCCCGCTCAAATTAAACTATACGGTTTAAAGATGGGCGATACGGTGTATTGTACAATTAGACCTCCGAAGGATATTAATGAAAAATATTTTTCGATCCAAAATATAGAATTAATCAATGGAAAACTACCAGACCAAATTAGAGACAGGGTGCCTTTTGATTATTTAACGCCATTATTTCCTTATGAAAAACTAAATTTATTTAATAGCCCCAATAATTTTTCAACGCGCATTATCGATTTATTTACACCGTTGGGGAAAGGGCAAAGAGGACTCATTGTAGCCCAACCAAAGGTAGGTAAGACTGTTCTATTAAAAGAGGTTGCCAATGCGATTTCTAAGAATCATCCTGAATGTTATTTAATGGTAGTATTAATAGATGAGCGTCCTGAAGAGGTTACAGATATGGAACGCAGTGTTCATGCTGAAGTGTTGGCATCTACCTTTGATGAGCCTGCAGATAAACATGTAAAAGTTGCCCATTTAGCATTGCAAAAAGCCAAGCGATTAGTGGAATGCGGGCATGACGTAGTTATATTACTTGACAGTATTACGCGATTAGCCCGTGCTTATAATACTGTAGCCCCGCCAAGTGGAAAGGTACTAAGCGGAGGGGTTGAAGCCAATGCGATGCAAAAGCCCAAACAATTTTTTGGAGCGGCTCGTAAAATAGAAAACGGTGGTTCGTTAACTATTTTAGCCACAGCTTTAATTGATACTGGCAGCAAAATGGATGAAGTTATTTTTGAAGAATTTAAAGGTACTGGTAATATGGAATTACAATTAGACCGCCGCTTAGCTAATAAGCGTATTTTTCCAGCGATTGACTTGATTGCTTCCAGTACGCGTCGAGACGATTTGTTATTATCGCCAGATATTTATCAGCGTATGAATATTTTAAGGTTATATATCAATGGTATGAATACCGATGAAGCTATGAATGAATTACTTAAGCGAATGCGAGGTACAGCGTCTAATGCTGAATTTTTAGCAAGTATGAATGGTTAAAAAATTAAGCAACTATTTTTTTATAGTAAAATTAAAAAAAATATTTAAAACTTTGTATATTTGCTTAAAACAATGAAAAATTTATTAGTATTTGGAGCAAGTAATAGTTCAAAGTCGATAAACAAGAAACTGGCTATTTATGCTTCTCAACAATTTACGGATTATCACACAACAATTTTGTCATTACAAGATTACGATTGCCCTTTATTTAGTATCGATCGTCTTGAAAGTACTGGTATTCCAGCCGAAGTTCAAAAATTTTATAATCATTTTATATCTGCCTATTTTATTATTATTTCGTTTGCAGAACATAATGGCAGTTATAGTGTTGGTTTCAAAAATTTGTTCGATTGGGTGAGCCGCATTAAAGGCGATTTTTTGGCAGAAAAGAAACTGTTTTTAATGTCAACTTCTGAAGGCGCTCGAGGTGGCTTAACAGTTTTAGAAACCGCAATGCAAAGACTTCCTTATCATGGAGCACATATTTTAGCTACGTTTAATTTTCCATATTTTAGTCAAAATTTTGATGACATCCAAGGTATTATAGATAACGCATTAAAACTACAATTTGAGTCCAAAATTCATCATATTAAAGAACATCTTTGATTCAAAAAAACTTCGAATTTAATGACGATATCTAATATAAAAGCAGATATCTCCTTTAAATTAAATTTAAATAATTTTTACTTTTTTGCAATTTTGTGTTTTTTTTTAACAGGATAAAGTTACCTATTTTTTAAATTATGTTTGTCCATTCCTCCAAATTTGGTTTTTAGAAATAATAACATAAAAAAGCATCCTTTTTAACTATTATACTTTAGTTCAGTTTGTGATAAATAGAAGTTTTTCACGCTTAATTTGGAGTTCATTTTAATGCAAACTTTAGCAGTTCTTGTTGTATTAACTGAAATTGTGTCCAAGGGATAAAATGGTTTTCTTTAGGTATTGAAATAACAGATAGCGAAGTTGCATGCTTTAATTCTTTTTGTAAATAGGCAACATTTTTATATGGAACTAATTGGTCGTTTTCACCATGAATTATCAAAACATTGGTTTTAAAATGCACTAATTGTGGTTGAAGAAGATATAAATCTTTTTTGAGCCACCACAGTTCGTCGTTTGCGGTACTTAGCACACGTGGTATTAAATAGCGGAACGGGGGTGTTTTTAAAAAAGCACGCCATGTTTCGGGTGCTTCGGCTTTGGGGTCTTCGGCACCAGCTAAAACAATTATTTTATTGATATGGAGCTGTTTTTGACAACCCAAACTGATAACCACAGCCCCACCTATAGAATGTCCTACTACAAAAAGTGCTTGATTATTGTGAATGGTTTGAATAAAATGGGCTATAATTTGGGTTTGTTTTTCCAGATTTTGGGCTTTCCCGAAATTGCTATAACCAAAACCAGGACGGTCGAGTGAAATAAGTCTAAACGATTGTAATAGAGCACTATCTACTAAATAGTGTTTAAAGGCGTCCCAACTTCCCGGCGAACCATGAATGAATACAATAGTGGGTTTATTTTTAGCCCCGGTCTCTATAAAATGCGTTGTATAATTTTCAAATTGAATACTGGAATCCAAATAGTTTACTTTGTTGCTATCAAAAAAGGCTTTTGTTTGTTTGTATGTCATTCTAAAAGTTAAACAAGATTGGCAAAATATAATATAGGCTATAAATAAGTATAATATAATAAATTTTGGTTTAAACATACATAATTATAGAAAATATTTTAAATATATTTGTGAGCGTTCATGCACTAAATTTTGCAAATTTAAAGAAAGTTTACCAAAATAAGTTTATATTTTAATTAAATCAATTTTTTGCATAATTTTTGCGGTTTCTGTAAGAGCAACAATTATTTTTTGATAATGGATAATATCTTCAAATTCAAGTTGTTGATTTTTACGGTCTTTAAGCCATTTTTGAGCGGGTTGGTAGCCGCCAATAAAAAAGTTCCAGGTATGAAGCGGGACATTTTTAAAATATTGTGTTTCATTGATATAAACAGAATTATCTTGGTATTTTATATTAGTAACTTTATTATGACCATCCACAGGATATTTGGTTATAAATTGATTTATTAAGGGGCTTTCTAATAAATGAAGTTGTCTTAATATTCCACCAAGTTCCACCAATTTCCAGAAGGATTTTTTTTCCTTAGGATACGGCACTCTTGGAAAGTCAATTTTTAAAAACTCTTGATATTGTGTACGATATGTAGGTGCATGTAATACGGCATAGATATAATCTAAAATATCGATGGGGGTAAAGATATTATTTTTATGATCCTGATGAACATTTTCTAAGCTATGAGTGGGTATAACTTCCCCGGTTGGTGTACTTTTGTTATTATTTTTAAAATTACTTAAACTGTTATTGGGTACAAGTTCCCCTCCTTTGGAGTGGCTATCAGCCGGGGTGGTTTTCCCATATTCCCGAACAATAAAATTTTCTAATTGCAACATCACTTGTTTCATGTTGTGCTTGACATCTTCATTAGTAATCCGAAATATTTTAAGACCCAAACTTTCTAAATAAGCTTGCCTATTAGCATCGTATTCTTGCTTATTATCATGACTACTTCCATCAATTTCAACGATGAGCCCAAGTGTTTTTACATAAAAGTCCACGATATAATTACCAATTGTGCGTTGCCGGTCAAAATCTATTTGATGAAATTTACCTTTATGAACTTGCTTCCAGAATAAAACTTCGGTTAATATACCTTCTTTACGTTTGGATTTAGTGAGTGGCTTTAATTTAGAATTGTGAGGTAGATTATAGACGAAGTTACGGTAAATTGGAGTATTATTTATAGAAGTGAGAACCACCCCGTCCTGCGAACCAACCACCCCGTCCTGCGAACCAACCACCCCGTCCTGCGAACCAACCACCCCGTCC
>JASGCT010000004.1:0-44813 GCA_030053915.1 Alphaproteobacteria bacterium | reverse complement strand
TGCGGACACCCCTCCAATGGAGGGGAATTTTGAGTAGTTTCAGCCATAAATGTTAAACCTAAAATAGAAGCCATTTTCTCAACAATTTCTATATTTAAATTCGGTACCCTTTTGCTCCCACTATCTAAGTCAGTTGGATTATCAGGATATAAATAGAGCGGCGCCACATAATCACCACCTTGCATTCCAGGCCTCGACCAACTTCTAAAATCAATAATATATTTTGTCAACATCCCTGAAACAGAATTTTCTTCAGCATTACCTAATTTAAATACCAATCCTACATTTTCGCCTTTTATAAAGTGTTGCATGATTTCATGTCTTGGAGAATTGATCCAAAATTCATTCTTATCAAATTGCAATGTGTATTTTGTATCAAAAGGTCTATAGTTTATTTGAATGATACCTTTTTTGTAGGCATTTCTTAGATCTAAAATTCTACCTTCTTTTGTTGTTCTTCTGGTATCTTTGATATTGTACTCTTGGAATGGATTTTCAATTGATAAAATTTTTTCTAACGTTTTCTGGAGTTCAATTTTTGATGTAAATATTGATAAACTATCATTTCCTGTTACAATCCCAGTATTGTTTTTAGGGAATAATTCATTTATTTTAAAACCATTTTCATAGTCTTGACGCCCAAAGTCGTTCTTAGGTACAAAAAAATAATTAGGTCCATTAGGTTTTAATTGATTAAATTTAATTATTTTGAGTGTCTTCTTAGATAGAAAATCATATTTATCCTCACGCTTACCAAAAACATCAAAATGAAATACTTGTGCAAATTCTTTAGGATTTTTTTTAAAAGTTTTTACAAAAATATTAATACTAACACCTTGCATTATATCAAACACATTTTGGTCGATACTGCCATCCGGCGCAGTTTCTTTCTTCTTGCTATTGCCGTGTAAATCAATAGTATATATTTTATCAAAAGTTTTTTGAAGATGCCAGCGCATCCCTCTAAAAGTTGGATTATCTAAATACCCATGCGGATTAATAAAAGCCAATATACCTTCACCATTTTTTTCAATTAAATAAGAACTTAAACGAATAAATTTTACATAATCGTCATTAAGCCAATGTTTCCGTTCATTAAAATGAACACCATCAATATATTTATAATCATCAATTAATTTACTAATCCATTCACCATTATTTGATGATATCCCGCTGTAGGGTGGGTTTCCAATAATACACATCACGGGCGTATCACGCTTGATATAATTCGCCTCATTGGCTTCAATACTAAGCCAATTGGCAAATAAAGTGCCCGTATCGGCATGTTCAGCTTCTAAACTATTGGTCAAAAAAATCCTAAAACGCTGATTAGTGGTATGTTTGTAACCCGTTTCTTGAAGTAATAAATCTAATTTTAAATGCGCCATCGCATAACTTGCCATCAATAATTCAAAACCATTTAAACGAGGTAGTAAATGCTTGTCTACATAATCGCTCCAAATGCCTTGTTGACCTTCAAACTGTTTATAGATATGCTTTACAACCTCAGCTAAAAATGTACCCGTACCCGTTGCAGGGTCTAAAATTTGTACTTTATGTACTTCTTGTTCAGTTTGTACGCCAGGTTGTTTTACTTTTATTTTAATTTTAGTCGTATCGGCCAAGCCTTGCGGTAAATTAAATTCTGTTTTTAAAAGATCATCAACCGCTTTTATAATAAAGCTTACAATGGGTTTAGGCGTGTACCAAACGCCGCGGGCTTTTCGAAGTTGCGGGTCGTACTCACTTAAAAAATCTTCGTAGAAGTGAATAATGGGGTCTTCCATTTTAGTAGATGTGCCATAATGTTGAAGCATCTCTTTTACATTGCAGGCTAAAAATATTTGTACTAAATCGTCCACAATCCATGTAATACGTTCATCTAATTCTAAACCAGCAATATAACCAAATAATTTTTTAAGAAAAGGGTTCGATTTAGGTATCAATTCAAAAGCTTCTTGCCTACTAAAAGTAGTAAGCGTGGCATCGTGTAAACGTGCCGCAAACATACCATAGGTAATGGTTTGGGCATACACATCAGCAAAACCTTTAGCTGTAATATCGTGAATCAAGATATCTTTAAATGCCTTCATTTGGTCTTTTAAAGTACTATCTTCATGATTGGTTTCATCGCTATTTAAGGCTTTTTCAATAACATCAGATAATAAACGTGCTTTTAAAGCCATCATTTCGGCTAATTTTTTAGAACTTTTAATCGTTTGTCCTAAATAACAACAAAAATCTTTTATAAAATGTTCAAAACTTGCAAAATGTTCGGGTAAGGGTTGTATTCCGTTGGGTGTTATTTTGCCAATTGAAATATTTCTAACTAATTGACCATCACGGTATAAATAAAAATCTAAATAATTAGTAAAGATCAGGTTATTAAGCGAGGCTTTATAACGCTTAAATTGCTCTTGATGACCCGATTTTTTAATACCTTCAAGGTCGGTATCACCAATATCTTTAGCTTCAATAAAACCTAAGGGAATATCTTTTTGGGTTATTATAAAATCAGGTGCACCGCAGGACTGCCGTTTAGGTTCGTTGGTGGCTTTAATGGCAGGTACTAAACTTTCTAATAATTGTTGAAGATCACCGCGAAAACTATGTTCAGTGGTGTTTCCAGATTTGTAACGATTATTTATATTTTGAAGGTATTGGTGCGTTGTCATTGAGAAATAAATAATAAATTAATTTTATGTTCGTCTAATTTCTTAATAAATTTTAATACGACTCTAAAATGTAAAAACATTTTTAGAATGGCTAATTTAGGTTTGGCAAGACAAATTGTAGTTACATGTTTTTCAATGGCTTGGTCGATAATCGTTTTTAACACATGATTGTTTTCAATTTTTATAACTTGGGCGCCAAGACTTGAAGCATATCTAAAGTTTTCGATTAAATGACGTTGGGATGTTAAATTAATTCTTCTGGTTGATTCACGGGGCGTTTTAATATAAATAACGTACCATTTATGAAGACCTGCTTTTGCTAATTCGTAGGTTTCTGTAATAACTTTTTTGGCTGTTACATGATTGCTATTAATGCAAGCAAAAAAACATTCATGCTTTATTTTAGAATATTCTAAGATTTCAGTTTCAACTTTTTTTTCTAATTGAAGGGCTACTTCTTTTAAAGCAAGTTCTCGTAATTGTAAAATATTTTCTTTCTTAAAAAAATTATTTAAAGCAATGGGGATTTTTTGTCCAACATAAATTTTTCCAAGCTCTAAACGCGTAATAAGTTCATCGGCTGTTAAATCTAAATTGACAATTTCATAAGCCTGGGCTATGAGTTCCTTAGGAACAATTTCTTTTATTTCTACGCCTGTAATTTCTTCCACTTTCTTACAAACATTATATAAATGCTGAATATTACACGCAGAAATAACATTGATGCCCGCATCTAATAATTCTAATACATCTTGCCATCGTTTATTATTTTTACTCCCCTCGATATTACTATGGGCAAGTTCATCAACAATCACAACTTCTGGCGATATTTTTATAATAGTTTCTAAGTCCATTTCTTCTAAAGCCATGCCTTTATAACGTACTATTTTTCTAGGAATGATGGGCAAACCATCAATTAAGGCTTGGGTTTCAGGTCGTCGATGCGTTTCTACAAAGCCAATTTTTACATCCACACCCAAATCAAGAAGGGCATGGGCTTCTTCTAATAATTTATAGGTTTTACCAACACCAGCAATCATGCCGATATAAATTTTTAACTTGCCTTTTTTTTTCTCTTTGATAAATTCTTTAAAATCTAAATTACGAACAATGGTTTTAGCCATATATTGAGGTTAAATTATGGTAAAGATTGACTTTCGAGGGCTAAATTAAGAAGTAAGACGTTAATTTTTGAGGGTCCAAAACTATTTAAAAATGGTGGTTCGGTTAGTGAATCTATCATTTTATATAACTGTTGTTCGTTAAGATTATTTAGTTTAGCAACTCTTGGCACTTGAACTTTTGCGGCATCAGGGCTAATATGAGGGTCTAAACCCGAAGCACTTGCCGTTAATAATTCTACTGGAATATCTTGCGAAGCAATGGTAGGGTTATACTTTTTGAAACTATCTAAACGCATGTTCATTTGTGTTTTCAACAATAAACTTGAAGGAGCTAAATTGCTACCACCCGAGTTTGTAGGGTTATAATTTGAAGCGGAGGGACGTGATTGAAAATATTTTTGGTCTTTAAAATGTTGTCCAATTTGTAAATAGTATGTTTTATTGTTTTGAACCACAATTTTACCTAAACCTTTATTAGGTGCAAGCTGTGCAATACCAAATAAAAGCAATGGATACACAATAGCACAAAGAACAGCTAAGATGAGGGTTAAAACAAGCGATCTTAAAAATAACATAACAAATAAATTAGTAAAAATATGAAATAAATAAATCGATTAATTTGATGCCTACAAAAGGGGTTATTAAGCCACCTAAACCATAAATAATAAGGTTATGTCTTAATAAGGCACTTGCGCCTACAGGTTTGTATGCTACGCCTTTTAAGGCTAAAGGAATGAGCATGGGTATAATTATAGCATTAAAAATTAAAGCGGATAAAGTAGCCGATTGAACGGAATGAAGTCTCAAAATATTCAGTTTCATTAAACCTGGCACTAAAGGCACAAATAATATAGGTAAAATTGCAAAGTATTTAGACACATCGTTGGCAATACTAAAAGTGGTTAAAGTGCCGCGAGTAATTAAAAGTTGTTTACCAATTTCAACGATTTCAATGAGTTTAGTAGGATCATTTTCTAAATCAACCATATTGCCAGCATCTTTTGCAGCTTGGGTACCGCTATTCATAGCTACGCCAACATCGGCTTGGGCTAAAGCAGGCGCATCGTTTGTTCCATCACCCATCATGGCTACCAAACGTCCTTGTTGCTGTTGTTGAATAATATATTTCATTTTATCTTCAGGCTTGGCTTCAGCGATAAAATCGTCCACACCTACTTTTTCAGCTATATATTTGGCTGTAAGTTGATTGTCGCCAGTTACCATCACTGTTTTAATACCCATCATTCGCAATCTTGCAAAACGATCTTCAATACCAATTTTAATAATGTCTTGTAATTCAATAACACCTAAAATTTTATCATTTTCAGACAGAACTAAGGGCGTACCACCTAATTTTGAAATTGATTGAACGGTATGTTCAAGGTCTTGACTTATTGAATTTCCGCTGCGTTTTGATAAATTAACAATGGCTTCATGAGAGCCCTTTCTTATTTTTCGATTTTTAAAATCGATTCCCGAAAATTTTGTTTCGGCTGAAAATTTTATTATTTTGGGGGATTCATCGCCAATGAGGTCATCAATTTTTAAGCCAGATAATTCTAAAATTGATTTTCCTTCGGGGGTTTCATCACCATAAGAACTCAACGCTAAACATTCATAAAAATGAGCTTCTGTAACGTCTGGAGAAGGATAAAAATGAGTTGCCTTGCGGTTACCAATGGTTATAGTTCCCGTTTTATCTAATAATAATACATCCACATCGCCGGCAGTTTCAACAGCCTTGCCACTTTTAGTAATAACATTTGCTTGTAGAGCTCGGTTCATCCCCGCAATACCAATTGACGACAACAACCCACCAATTGTGGTAGGAATCAAACATACAAATAAAACAATTAGAAAAGTAACATGTAAATTTATATGAGCATATTGACCAAAAATATAGAGACTTACAATGGCAATAATAATAGCCAAGGTAAAGCCAGATAATAAAATGGTTAAAGCAATTTCATTTGGTGCTTTTTGTCGGTTGGCACCCTCTACTAAAGCAATCATTTTATCTAAAAAACTTTCGCCAGGCAAAGCGGTTACTTTAACAACTATTCGGTCTGAAAGCACTGTGGTGCCTCCAGTTACAGAAGTTTTATCGCCACCCGCTTCTCTAATAACAGGCGTGCTTTCGCCCGTAATAGCACTTTCATCGATAGTGGCTAACCCTTCTATAATATCGCCATCTAAAGGTATCATATCGCCTTCTTTACAAACAAAAATATCGCCTTTTTTTAATAACTCTGATGATACAATTTCACCAGACTTTAAAGTAACAGGGGTAAAATCGCGTGTTTTTCTAAGGCTTTCAGCATGTTTTTGACCTTGTCTTTCGGCAAAAGATTCAGCCAGATTCGCAAATAAAATTGTAAATAGTAAAATTAATGTTACCCATATATTGTAGCTTAAACTTGTATGAAGTGTATTGTTTAATCCTAAGACAATAAAAATACATCTTACAAACATAATAACAGTACATATGCCCACGGTAAACATGATAGGATTTTTTATAAGCACCACAGGATTTAATTTTGCAAAAGCATCTATGAAAGATGACCTTAGCATGACATAATTATTAGATTTAAAATTGTTTGATTTCATAGATTTAAAATTTTAGGTATTAAGGCTTTATTAATGAGAAATATTCAGAAATAGGTCCTAAAATAAGTACTGGAAAAAAAATGAGTGCACATAAAATAAAAATAACAATATAAAGTAAAGCCGCAAAACTTAAATTATCGGTTGGTAAAGTACCACTACTTGCCGATATATATTTTTTTTTTGCTAAAGATCCTGCAATGACTATTGGTCCAATGATTAATAAATATCTGGATAAAAAAATAACAAATGCGGTGGTATAATTCCAAAAAGGCGTATTACCATTAAGTCCCTCAAAACTACTGCCGTTATTGGCACTAGCCGAGGTATATTGATATAACATTTCACTAAATCCATGAAAACCAGTATTGGTAAGCCATCCACCAAATAATTCTGGATTTGATACATATAAATACGTGCTAATACCTGTGAATAATAAAATTAATAATGGTTGTAAAAGAACTACTAACATGGTTACTTTCATTTGATAGGGTTCAATTTTTTTGCCTAAAAATTCGGGTGTTCTGCCCACCATAAGCCCACCTATAAAAACAGCTAAAATGATATAACAGTAAAAATTCAAAAATCCTACGCCTACCCCGCCATAAAATGCATTGATCATCATCCCTAACAATAAATTCATCCCGGTTATTGGTAAATTGCTATCCTGAACAGCATTGGTAGAGCCGCTACTTGTAGCTGTAGTAGCAACCGACCAATTAGCCGAAGCTAAACTTCCGTTTCTTATTTCTTTGCCTTCTAAATTGCCTAATTGGTTGTTAATATTTAATGGGTAGGTTGCAGGATTGGCTTGGGTCTCTTGATACAAACTTGGTATTAAGAGTCCTATATAACCAACAGACATAACTATAATGACCATTCTGGCAAATTTAGGGTTTTGAATATAATAACCAATCATAATAACAAAAGCTAAAGGAATAATAATAATAGCAAGGTTTTGTAACAAATTGGTGAGATAGGTTGGATTTGAAAATGGATGCGCACCATTACTTTTAAAATAACCACCGCCATTAGTACCTAACTGTTTAATAGGCTCGAATGCCGCCATAGGACCGCGATATACATTGATAGTATCTCCAGATAAAGTTGTGGTAGTTTCTGATCCTAAAAACGTCATAGGAACACCCTGAAACATGAAGACAATAGCTAAAATAATACAAATTGGCAATAAGATTCTTGTTATACTTCGCACAAAACTAACATAAAAATTACCCAATTGGGGATTGGCAGATTTTGCAAACGACCTTATAACCACCATGGCAATGGCTATGCCCGATGCCGCACTTAAAAATTGCCATAACATTAAAGTTATTTGTCCTAAATATGATAATTGCGTTTCACCAGCATAGTGTTGTAAATTGGTATTGCACACAAAACTGATGGTTGTATTCCACGCTAAATCCCATGACATCGAAGGACTATGATTGGGATTTAAAGGCAAATATGCCATATTTTTAAGAATGAGAACCGATACAATAAGCCAGACAAAATTTATGGCTAAAAATATTTTAAGTTGTTCTTTCCAGCCTTGGTTTTCTTTGGGATTTATAGCTATCAATTTGTAAATTAAATTTTCAAGAGGATTACAAATTTTATCACTGAAATGAGGCGTTCCAGAATATATTTTAGACATAAACTTTCCTAAGGGAATAGCTAAAAGAATTAAAATAATATAAAAAGCAATAATGCCTAACAACTCGGTATTCATATTAAAATTTTTCAGGATTTATTAATACATATAACATAAATAAAAACACAATAACAGAAAGGATAAATAAAAAAACCATTGTTTAAAAAAATTTTGGCAAATATACAAATAATTTATGTAAAAAATGACACGATATAAACATTATTAAAATAATCCATTAAATTCCTTAAAACAGAAAATTTTAATATGGTGATTATAAATTACAAATAAGTTGTTTGTTAAAATTGCTATTTATCATTAATTTTAATTTACTTTAATAAAAACCTAATTGGATAGCCTTCCAAAATTTAAGTTTTTTATTATTTTTTGTATTTTTCGCATAATTTTATTTAGAAATTTATTATATTTGCACAAATTATTTTATTTATGGTTCAAAATTTGATATTTTATTTTCTTCCGATAGCGGGGGTTATTGGTTTACTTTATACAGTTATAAAAATGGGGTGGGTTTCTAAACAACCCAGTGGAAACGACAAAATGCGTGAGATTAGTCAATATATTAGCGATGGGGCTATGGCTTTCTTAAAAGCGGAATGGAAAATTTTGATGTATTTTGTTATCATTGTAGCTATTTTATTAGGTTACATGGCTATGAATAACGAATCGTCTCATTGGACAATTGCTTTATCGTTTATTATTGGTGCTTTTTGTAGTGCTTTTGCTGGTTATATTGGTATGAAAGCCGCCACAAAATCAAATGTTAGAACCACCGAAGCCGCACGCACAAGTTTATCTCAAGCTTTAAAAGTATCTTTTACTGGGGGGTCTATCATGGGAATGGGCGTAGCTGGTTTAGCCGTTTTAGGTTTAGGTGGGCTCTTAATAGTACTTATGAATATTTTTGGCGTAACTACCTTAGGTTCAGATGAAATGAAAATTGTTATTGAAGTTTTAACAGGGTTTTCTTTAGGTGCCGAAAGCATCGCTTTATTTGCTCGAGTTGGAGGAGGAATTTATACTAAAGCCGCTGATGTTGGCGCCGATTTAGTTGGTAAAGTGGAAGCAGGTATCCCAGAAGACTCTCCTAAAAACCCCGCTACAATTGCTGATAATGTGGGTGATAATGTGGGTGATGTGGCTGGCATGGGAGCAGATTTATTTGGTTCATATGTTGCCACAATATTAGCTACCATGGTGCTAGGACAAGAAACATCTTCTGATGATAATTATGGTGGTTTTGCACCAATACTTATTCCAATGGTAATGGCAGGTGTGGGCATTTTATTTTCGATAGTGGGCACATGGTTTGTTAAAATTTCAGATAACGCCAAATTAGATACTACCGTTGTGCAAAAAGCTTTAAACATGGGAAATTGGGGTTCAATCATATTAACTGCTATCGCTTGTTTCCCAATTGTATATTATATAGCGCCAACTGAAATGGTTTTTAGAATGAACCAAGACGATGCATATGTTATTTCCAAATGGGGAATTTTAGGTGCTATCTATGTAGGTTTATTAGTGGGAACCTTTATAAGTATGATTACAGAATACTATACTGCTATGGGTAAAAGACCCGTAAAATCTATCATACAACAATCTGGTACAGGACATGCCACAAATATTATTGGAGGCTTAGCCGTTGGTTTAGAATCTACATTTTTGCCAATCATTGTTTTGGCTTTGGGTATTTTAGGGTCTTATAAGTGTGCAGGTTTATATGGAGTTGCCATTGCAGCTGCAGGAATGATGGCTACAACTGCTATGCAGCTTGCTATTGATGCTTTTGGTCCAATTGCCGATAATGCAGGTGGGATTGCCGAGATGAGCGAATTGCCAGAAAGTGTTAGAGAAAAGACCGATATTTTAGATGCAGTTGGAAATACCACAGCGGCTACTGGCAAAGGATTTGCTATAGCCTCTGCCGCTTTAACATCTTTAGCACTTTTTGCCGCTTTTGTAGGTGTATCAGGCATTTCTACGATTGATTTATATAAACCAGAAGTATTAGCTGCTTTATTTATAGGCGGTATGATACCATTTATTTTTTCTTCCTTAGCAATTAAAGCCGTTGGACAAGCGGCTATGGCAATGGTAGAAGAAGTGCGACGGCAATTCAGAGAAATCCCTGGTATTCTTGAAGGTACCGGTAAACCTGAATATGATAAATGCGTCGCTATTTCCACAAAAGCATCTATTCGTAAAATGGTATTACCTGGGGCTATTGCTATCGTATCGCCCATTATTATTGGCTTTATTTTAGGACCTGAAGCCCTTGGTGGATTTTTAGCTGGTGCTACTGTGAGTGGCGTGCTGATGGGTATTTTCCAAAATAATGCAGGCGGCGCTTGGGATAATGCAAAGAAATCTTTTGAAAAAGGTGTTGAAATAAACGGGCAAATGTACTATAAAAAATCTGAACCGCATAAAGCATCTGTTACAGGCGATACTGTAGGCGACCCATTTAAAGACACTTCGGGACCCTCCATGAATATTCTTATAAAATTAATGTCTATCATTTCGTTAGTTATTGCACCTACTTTAGCTAACCTTTGGTCTTGCGAAAGTGCTTGCTCAAAATCGAATCAAATTGAAAATGTGCAACCTATTCAACAAGGTTCAAATACCAATACCACTGAGCCGCAGTACGACACAACAATAGCAATTATTGAAGAAATAACTCCTACCGAAAACACCAAAAATAAGCAAACTGAAGCACCTGCTGAAACCGTTGAAAAAGCTAAATTAAAAAAAGTATCTGAAAAAGCTATTAACAAGAAAAATAAACCCAAGCTTTAAAACTATTAGTTATGACAAAACCTACTGATAAAGAATTAGAGTTACTTAACATATTATGGGACAAAGGGCAGGCAACAGTTAAAGAACTTCACGATGAACTCATAAAATTTAAAGAGGTTGGTTACACAACTGTATTGAAATTTATGCAAATTCTAACTGAAAAAAAGATGGTTGTTTTTTTTAAAGACCAAAAGCACCACGTCTATTCACCCTCTGTAACCCGAGAGGAAGTACAAAAAAATTATTTACAAAACATGACGCGTTCGTTATTTAAGGGCTCTACGTTTAACCTTGTATTAAACGCCTTAGGAAACGACCACAATATTAACAAAGCAGATCTAGAATCAATAAAAAAAATAATTGAGAATTTAGATGCCACTTCAAATGCTTGAAACATTAAAAACACACATATTCGTACAAGCAATTATAGCTAATTTGTGGGTGTCTCTTGTGTTGTTAACGCCTTATTGTTTATTTAAAATGTTTCAACCTAAATTTTATTTATTTAAAATTATTTATTTAAAATTGAGTTTGGCTATTGTTTTTATACATTGGCTAAGTTGTTTCATTTATAATCCCAATGTTCTATTTCTTACTTTAAATCAAACAACTCTTCGCGTAATTATTGAACCTAGATACAATGTATTTTTTATTGTTTGTTATGTTATTATAATTTTAGGCTTAGTATTAAAAAAAATCTTAGATTTAAAACAAATGCCAGTTTTACATTTAGCAGATCAAGCTCCGGTTTTTGATGTGTTTAACCATGTATTTTCGTATAAAATAGACTCTAAATTTTTACAAAAACTAATTTTATTAATGCCTAAAAATGGCAACAATGTTTTCACTTTTGGGTTTTTAAAACCTATTATCGTATTTCCATTAGCTTATTTTAATCATTTATCGTATAAACAAGCAGAATGTATTTTTTTACACGAATTAGCTCATATTTTTTATAATGACTTTCTTTACAAAATTATCGTTGAATTTTTGTCTGCCATTTTATTTTTTAATCCCATAGTTTGGATATTACGTTCTCAGCTTAATTTTTTAGTTGAAGTTAGAGCCGACAATTGGGCAATACAGCATTCTCAAAATAAATCATACTATCTAAAGTCGTTATACCAATTCACAAAATTTAATATTGACTACCAAAACAGTTTGAATTTAAGGTTTTTGTCATCAAGTTCTCAAGTTTTAAAACGTTTTAAAATTCATACGAATCATGCTAAAAATAATTTAAACAATACCGTTTTAAATTTTTGTGTGGTGCTAATAGCTTTCGTGCTTATCTTTAGTTTGCCACGTTTTAGCTTCAATTTAAATAGTTCTTCGCTTACATCAGATGTTCTTGTTAAAAATGACAGAAAGATTTTAAAATCAGACCCTAAACCATATTCATTAAAAACAAATTCCAAACATCATGATTATGCAAGAGTTTCAGTTTCTAATCATAAAAATAAATCTAATAAATCATTAAAATCTGGTTTAAACACTAATTCAGTACAACCTCAACTGATGCTTCGCGAATTTGAGCCCAACATCAATTTAGCTGAATTAGATGCCCATTTAAAAATTGAACCGCTTCTTGAAATTGATAATCTTGATTATACTAAATTAAGCGATTACTATCGAAATAAATATTTTAATGATCCCATAAAAAATATTGTCCATGACGAGCAACATAAATTAATTGAAAAAAGGGTTCATCAATTGGTTTTAAAATCATTAGTGGTTACTTATGCACATTTCAAAGAATCGCTTCGAACACTTAAAGAAATTTATAATAAACGCACTTTAAATTTAGAAGAATCTTTACAGTTAGAACAATGTATTCAGATATTAAAGAAATTAAATGCAATAACCTATCAGATGTTTGATTATAAGATTCCGTCTTTTAAAAATTCTTCGGATAGTACAGATTTATAGTTATTCTGTAAGCCATATAAAATTATTATCCAAAATCAATTTCAGTATTGTCGCCAATATTTAAGGTTCTATTCATGCCTTTTATAATCGCATCGCTACCTATGATTGAATTGGTAAGAACAATATCTTTTAAATGCGAAAATGATCCTATGATACTATTAGTAATGATGCAATTAGTTAGTTTTACATTATTTCCTATAGACACGTGTGGTCCAATAATGCAATTTTGAATATCACAATTGGGTGCTATATAAACTGGGTTTAATATAACCGAATTAATCACATGATCTGGGGGCGTTAAAATTTTACTTTTATTTTGTTGTAATAAAATAGCATTTGCTTCAAGTAAAGTACTAATTTTACCACAGTCAAACCATTTTTTAACTTGAAACGATTTAAAAGAAGCGCCTTTATTAATCATACATTGTAAGGCGTCAGTTAAATGGTAATTTTGATTTATATGACTTATTTTATTATAATATTCGTTCATACAATCAAACAAAAGTTCTGTGTCCTTAATTTTATAGAGACCTACAATGGCATTATTAGATCGAGGGATGCTTGGTTTTTCAATCATCTCATCAATCACGTTATTCATACTTAAATGCGCAACCCCAAAGTTTCTTGGGTCTTCCACTTTTTTAATAGCTAATAAATTTCCTGGTTCATGAAGTACTTGATCGATATCGAATTCACAAAAACTATCACCTAATACCACAAAAATTTCATCATTTTGAACGATTTCTCTTGTGAGTTTAATAGCATGCCCAATGCCTAATAGTTCGTTTTGAACAACAAAATGACATTTTAAATCAGGATAATTTTCTGTTACAAATTGTTGAATTTTTTCTCCTAAATAGCCAATAATAAAAATAAATTCTTGGATATTTCCGGATTTTAATTTATCTATAATAAATCCCAAAACTGTTTTACCAGCAAGGGGTAACAATGCTTTAGGTTGTGTATAAGTATGAGGCCTTAATTTTGCCCCAGTTCCGGCAACTGGAATAATTGCTTTCATAATTTGAACTGCAAAGCTAAGTCATTTTTGTTAAACAATTCTAAAAAAAGTAAAAATTAACAAAATTTCTTTAGTCTAAATTTAGATTATTGATTTTTATAGCCAATTTTAATAAAAAAATTTGTAATTTTGCTCGGCATGAAATCATCTTTGACTCGAGTTGGTATTCTCATTTTAAACTATAATGGTAGTAAATACTTAAAAAAATTTATCCCAAAGGTATTAGAGACCGATTATCCAAATTTTTTTGTGATGGTGGCTGATAATAACTCAATAGACGATTCAGAAGACGTTATTAAACAATATCCTGAAATATTTTGGATAAAAAATCAATCCAATTTAGGTTTTGCGGCTGGGTATAATTGGGCGGTTGAAAATTGTCCAGATTGTGAATATATTGTTTTATTAAATTCTGATATTGAAGTTACGCCTCGTTGGTTGCAGCCATTAGTAGATTTAATGCAACAAGATACCACAATTGGGGCTTGTCAAAGTAAATTATTAGATTATCAAAAAAGAGACCATTTTGAATATGCTGGCGCCAATGGTGGTTGGTTAGATCTTTTTGGATTTGCATTTTGCAGAGGAAGGGTTTTACAACATTGCGAACAAGATAAATTGCAATATGAAAGTTCAGAACCAATTTTTTGGGCATGTGGCGCCTCCATCTGTTTAAGAAAAAATGTTTTTTTAGAGCAAGGTGGTTTTGATAAATTTTTATTTGCGCATCACGAAGAGATTGATTTGTGTTGGCGCTTACAAATGGCGGGATACAGCATTATGTCGTGCCCGCAATCTGTTGTGTATCATGTTGGTGCAGGCACCTTACCAAGAAGTGCTCGAAAAATATTTTTTAATCATCGGAATAATTTAATAATACTTTGGAAAAACTTAACCCCTTTAGACACTTTAAAGGTTTTGCCAATACGTTTGGTTTTAGAATGTTTAATAGGTTGTATATATTTAATGCAAGGAAAATGGTCTTTTTTTAAAGCCTTTATTAATGCGCACCTATCCTTTTATAGCGCAATAATTCAAGGCAAGGTAACTGTTTCTAAGCATAGACTTCCATTAAAAAAATTAAAAGGATTTTATTCTAAAAGTATTCTTTATAATAGTTATTTTAAGAAAAAAAATACCTTTGAAAAATTACTTGAAGTTAAAAGTTAAAAATCATAATGCACATTTGATATTGTTTTTAAAACATATTTTATGAATGTGCGTTTACCAAAACTAAAACAAAACATGAGCCTTTTAAAAGGTAAACACGTTATATTATATATGGGTGGCGCCTCAATCGACAAAAACGCCTTAACCATTGCCAAATCATACGGCTTAGGTTTATTAACCGCCGATACTCAGGGTATTACTAATGTTTTAGCAGCACAAAAAATATAATGAAGAACCTATTTGGGTCAAACCTATCCTTTAGGGCGAGTTGGACAAAAAAATACAAAAATCAATTTTAAAAACCTCTTTAATTTTTTAAATTTAGACTATAAATGATAAATGAATGCAAATTTTTAACAAATATTAATCAATTTATTTAAAAAATTTGAATAATTTTAGAAAGAATTTGTATATTTGCTTTTTTAAAAAATAATTATGGCAACAACATCAGACATTTCAAGAGGACTCATTATTAAATTGGAAAACAATTTGTACACTGTGGTTGATTTTGGAGAAAACAAAACTGCTAGAGCCGGAGCTAAAATTTGGGCGAAATTAAAAGGTGTGGATAACAAACGAACAATCGAAAAAGTTTGGAACAGCGGTGAAACTATTTTTCCAATTCGTGTTGAGAAAAAACAATTTCAATTTTTGTACAAAGACGAATCTGGTTATAATTTAATGAATAATGAAACTTTTGAACAAATTAATTTATCAGCTGAAATGATAGATGCTCCAGAATTTCTTAAAGATAGTTCAGAAGTCTTTGTATTTATTAATACCGAAACCGATACGCCAATCGGTGCTGAGCTTCCAGATAAAGTAGATTTGTTGATTACATACTGCGAACCTGGTTTAAGAGGTGATACCGCTACCCGTGCTCTAAAAGCTGCTACAATGGAAACTGGTGCCAAAGTTATGGTACCCCTTTTTGTAGATAGTGGCGAAAAAATTCGAGTTCATACCAAAACTGGCGAATATATTGAACGTGTAAAATCTTAATAAATTTTAAATAAATTTTATGGACATAAAAAAAATTCAAGAGTTAATCAAAATGGTTAACAAAACAGAAATTGCTGAATTATCAATTGAAAGTAGTGAAGGAAAGATTTTTATTAAACAAAAAGAAAACAAGGTGGTTACTGGTAATTTTGTGCCTAATTCTCTTCAATCTATTCAACAACCACAAGCCATGTCGGCTGTTCAAGCCCCTCAAGAATCTAGTACGAGTTCTAAAAAAGAAAATTCAAAATCAGAAGATGATTTATTAATTATTAAAAGTCCCATGATAGGTACTTATTACTGTAAACCAGGACCCAATAAACCAAATTTTGTATCCGTTGGGTCTCAAGTAAATAAAGGTCAAACCATTTGTATTATTGAAGCAATGAAGTTGTTTAATGATATTGAATGCGAGTACAATGGAATCATTGAAGAAATTTTAGTTGAGGATGCCCAGCCAGTTGAGTTCGACCAGCCCTTGTTTAAAATTCGTAAAAGTTAATGCTAATTTATGAAAATCTTTAAAAAAATTCTTATAGCAAATCGCGGTGAAATTGCTTTGCGTGTTATTAGAACTTGTAGAGAAATGGGTATTAAAACTGTGGCTGTATATTCTACAGCAGACAAGAATAGTTTGCATGTAAAATTTGCCGATGAGGCGGTTTGCATAGGTAGCCCACGCAGTATAGATTCATATTTAAATATTCCAAGAATCATTGCGGCGGCAGAAATTACCAACGCCGATGCCATTCACCCTGGATATGGTTTTTTAGCTGAGAATGCTTATTTTGCTCGTATTTGCGCTGCAAACAATTTAAAATTTATAGGACCAACCCCAGACATGATTTCGAAAATGGGCGATAAAATAACTGCTAAAGAAACAATGATTGCTGCAGGTGTTCCTGTTGTACCGGGAGGCGACGGCTTGTTAGAAAGTATAAAACATGCCACTGAATTAGCCGAAAAAATAGGCTATCCTGTTATGTTAAAAGCCACTGCTGGCGGTGGTGGAAAGGGTATGCGAATTGTCCATGAGTTCAGCGAGTTAGAGCACCATTTCAATAGTGCCAAAATTGAAGCCCAAGCCTCTTTTAACAACGATGGTATTTATATGGAAAAATTTATTGAAGAACCCCGTCATATCGAAATACAAGTAGCAGGAGATCAATACGGTAAAGTATGCCACCTTAGCGAACGAGATTGTTCCATTCAAAGAAGACATCAAAAACTTGTTGAAGAATCACCCTCACCATTTATGATTCCAGAATTAAGAGAAAAGATGGGCGAAGCCGCTGTAAAAGCCGCATCTTGTATAAACTACGAAGGCGTTGGCACCATTGAATTTTTAGTTGATAAACATCGAAACTTCTTTTTTATGGAAATGAATACTAGAATTCAAGTAGAACATTGTGTTACCGAAGAAGTTACAAGTTTCGATTTAGTAAAAGAACAAATAAAAATTGCTATGGGAGAACCCATCTCTGGCAAAAACTACCACCCCCATTTACATGCTATAGAGTGTAGAATTAATGCCGAAGACCCATACAACGATTTTCGTCCATGCCCAGGAAGAATCACTGTTTTAAATACACCTGGTGGGCATGGTGTTCGCGTTGATAGTCATGTCTATGCAGGTTACGAAATACCCCCTTATTACGATAGTATGATTGGTAAATTAATTGCCATTGCCCAAACCAGAACTGAAGCCATTAATACCATGTACCGTGCTTTAAGCGAATATGTCATTGAAGGCGTAAAAACGACTATTCCGTTCCACCTTAAACTTATGCAAAACGAAGATTTTAAAAAAGGAAATTTTACAACAAAATTTTTAGAATCATTTACATTTTAATATTCATTTTGACCCAGTTTATTTTCTTTCATTAAAAATACTTCATTGAACCATATCAATCCATTATTGTCAACAGACGTATATAAAATGGGACACATGGAACAATATGTTCCAGGAATTAATAAGGTGTATAGTTATATGTACACTAGGAATAATCAAACCTTTAAACAATTTACTTTTTTTGGTTTACACTATTATTTAAAAGCCTACCTTTCTATAAAACTAACCCCAGAACACGCGACAGAGTTTTTAAGTTATCGTAAAAAAATTTTAGGTAATAATTCACCCGAAGTTATAAAAAAAATAAATGCTCTGTGTGCATTAGGTTATTTTCCTATTTTAATAAAAGCAATTCCTGAAGGCACAATTATTACACCAGGAAACGTTATTTTAACAATTACTAATACGCATAAAGATTTTTATTGGGTAGTTGGACTCATTGAAAGCCTCGTTTTAAAAGTTTGGTATTCGTGCACTGTTGCTACAGCTTCGCTTCATTATAAAATGGAACTTGAAAAGTATTTTAATGAAACAGTACCCAAATCCTTACATCATTTAAAAAATAGTTTTGTGCACGATTTTGGTTATAGAGGTAGTTGTAGCGAAGAAAGTGCGGCGATTAGTGGTGTTGCTCATTTATGTTGTTTTAATGGTATGGAAACGTTACCAGCTTTACCATTTGTAGAAAAATATTATGGAGGTTCTGTAAAAAAATTAGGTGTTAGTGCGATCCCGGCTACCGAACACAGCGTTATGCAATCTTATGGCGAAGATGGCGAACTAAGTGCATTTAAACACTTACTAAAAATATATCCTAAAGGGAATTTAAGCATCGTTTCTGATACTTATAATGTTTATCGTGTTATGTCGGAATACGCCAACGAATTAAAACCGCTCTTACTAAAAAGAAAAGGGAAGCTTATTTTTAGACCAGACAGCGGTAACCCAGTTTTAGTTATTTTAGGCAATCCTAAAGCTCCTCAAGGAAGTTTAGAAAACAAAGGTGTTTTGAAATTGTTAGAAGACATATTTGGGTCTTCAGTAAATAGTTTAGGATTTAAAGAGTTAAACCCAATGGTTGGCATTATTTGCGGAGACGGTATGGATTTGCCAACGTATCGTTTAATTTTACAAGGTTTAAAACAACAAGGTTGGTCGGCTTCAAATTTAGTTATAGGTGTTGGTAAATATTTAAGAAATTTTACACGAGATACCCTTGGCTTTGCTATAAAAGCAACGTATGTTGAAATCAAAGGCGTTCCTAAAGAAATTTCTAAAAAACCAGTTACCGATTTGAGCAAACAATCGCATAAAGGGCTTTTAAAACTTGATTATAAACATGATGTTTTTATAACTAAACAACAATGTACGCCCCTTCAAGAACAACAAGGCTATTTAGAACCCGTTTTTAAAAATGGTAAAATTCTAAAAAAGACAACCATGTTTAGCATTAGAAAAAATATTGAAAAATATCGTAAAAGAATTCAAAAATTATAAAAAATGTATCGAACTCATACATGCGGCGAACTTAGCCTTAAAAATATCGGTGAAACCGTTACAATGTGCGGTTGGATTCAAACCATTCGTAAATTTGGTGCCATTGTTTTTATTGATTTAAGAGATCGTTATGGCATTACGCAATTATTAATACAAGAAGAAAAACTTCCTGATTTGCCATTGTCAAATTTAGGACGTGAATTTGTAATTCAAATTTCTGGACAAGTTGCAGAAAGAAGCAATAAAAATCTAAAAATTCCAACTGGTGAAATCGAAGTTATTATTTCAGAACTTAAAATAATGAGTCCGTCCGCAATACCTCCTTTTACTATTCAAGATGATACAGACGGCGGCGAAGATATTAGAATGAAGTTTAGATATTTAGATTTACGCCGTGCGACTATGCAAAAAAATGTTCTATTAAGATATAAAATAAATAAAGCCGTTAGAGCCTATTTAGACCAACATCATTTTTTAGACATCGAAACCCCTTTTTTAATTAAATCAACACCAGAGGGCGCCCGCGATTTTGTAGTTCCAAGCCGTCTTAATCAACATCAATTTTATGCCTTACCTCAATCCCCACAAACCTTTAAGCAGTTGTTGATGGTAAGTGGGTTCGATAGGTATTTCCAAATTGTTAAATGTTTTAGAGATGAAGACTTACGTGCCGACCGCCAACCCGAATTTACGCAAATTGATTGCGAAATGTCTTTTGTAAAACAAGAAGATATTTTGAATATGTTTGAAAACTTAATTAAAGCTGTTATTAAATCTGTCAAGAATATCGAGATTTTAGACCCCCTACCCCGCTTAAGTTGGGAAGAGGCGATGTGGTTTTATGGCAACGATAAACCCGATTTAAGATTTGATTTAAAAATTATCAATTTTAAAAAACCAAACCATATATTTTTAAACTATTCTGCCGCGTCATCAATTGTTAAAAAAATTGGTTTTAAAGTTTTTGAAGACGCTGAAACGATTGTAGCTATTGCTATTCCAGGTGCTGGGGACTATAGCCGAAAACAGATGGACGAACTAACCGAGTGGGTTAAACGTCCTCAAATTGGTATGCAAGGGATGGCTTATATTAAACTACAAACGGACGGTCAAATAAAATCAAGTTTTGAAAAATTTTGTACTCCTGACACGCTCAAAGACATGATTGATAGATGTAAGGCAACGCCAGGAAGTTTAATTTTAATTTTGGCAGGCAAAGAAGAAAAAACCAGAAAAGCCATGAGCGAACTTCGTTTAGAGATGGCTTCAAAATTGGGTTTAAGAAATCCCAATACATTTAAATTAGCTTGGATATTAGATTTTCCATTATTTGAATACGACGCCGAAGAAAATCGTTGGGTAGCCCGACACCACCCTTTTACCTCACCTAAACCAGAAGATATTTCTACCATGTTACATAACGAACCGCAGATTGCCAATCCAGACGCTTATCTTGAACACCCCTATTACAATATTAAAGCCAACGCTTACGATATGGTATTAAATGGTAATGAAATTGGGGGTGGTTCCATTAGAATTTTTCAAAAAGAATTACAAGAAAAAATGTTTGCCGCATTAGGAATGCAACCCGAAGAATATCAACATAAATTTGGTTTTTTATTAAATGCATTTGAATATGGTGTACCTCCACATGGCGGCATCGCTTTTGGGTTAGATAGAATTTGTAGTATCTTAGGCGGTTCGGATACCATTAGAGATTTTATAGCATTTCCAAAGAATAATAGCGGCAGAGATATGATGTTAGATAGCCCATCAACAATAGATTCCAAGCAACTTACAGAATTATTTATACAATTAAAATCTTAAACCATGTTTGAATTTAAACATCGTTTAGCTCAAAAAATTATCACAATTTTAGTGTTTCCTTATATTTTTATTATGAGTTTTGCGGGTTTAATGACTTTAATTATTGGGCTTCAAAACCCAGCTATTTTACTTCAAGCATTTGTGTTTATTAGCTTTACTATCTATTATATTGTAAGTATTAAATTTATGGCAAATGTTATGTCCTCTACTTTTAGTAAATTATTTCTTGATTTATTAAAAATTAATATGATATTATCGTTCATATTCAATTTATTTATTTTTATATCTACGACGTTTCTTATTTTCAAAATTTTTCGTGGGAATACTGAATTTTTAAATCCAATATTTGATTTAAACCCTGATTTAAAAAACAAAGCACATATTAATATAGAAACATTTATTCAATATTTAAAATGGTTTTTATATATATGGTTTGTTTTAGTAGTTTTATTTACTATTCATATTATTATAAGTTTTATCAACTTCTATAAGTATAAAAATCACGTAATGGATGGCAATTAATTATACGCCTTTAGCCGAACGCATGAGGCCTCAATACCTATCAGATATTATTGGTCAAGATCATTTAATTGGAAAGGGTGCCCCTCTTCGTAATTTAATTGAACATCAAAATCTACCCTCATTACTTCTTTGGGGACCACCTGGCGTTGGTAAAACAACCTTAGCTAAAGTAATAGCGAAGAGTCTGCAACGCCCATTCTTTCAAATATCCGCAATTAATAGTGGTGTCAAAGAAATTCGTGACATTATTGAAAAAGCCGAGCATGTAGCAGGTTGTATTTTATTTATTGATGAAATTCATCGTTTTAATAAATCGCAGCAAGATGCTTTACTAATGGCTGTTGAAAAAGGTACGATTACTTTAATTGGAGCTACTACCGAAAATCCTTCGTTTGAAGTTAATAGAGCCTTAATTAGTAGATGCCAATTAATGATTTTAAGATCTTTAGCTGCTGAAGATTTAATTAAAATAATCCAGTTTGCCCTTAAAAACGATTTAGAATTAAATAAATTTAAAGTTACGCTGCATGAAACTGATGCCTTGATTCAAATAAGTGGTGGTGATGTACGAAAAATATTAAATGCTTTAGAAATAATAATTCAACAATTTAAAACTGACGATTCTATTATTATAACAAATCAGTTAGTTAATGAAGTTATTAAAAAAAATATTTTATTATATGACAAAAAGGGCGATTATCATTATGATATCATATCTGCATTTATAAAAAGTATGCGCGGCAGTAATCCTAATGCTGCGGTATATTGGTTAGCTCGAATGCTTCATGCTGGCGAAGAGTTGAGTTTTATTGCTCGTAGGATGATAATTTTTGCTAGTGAAGACATTGGTAATGCTAATCCTAATGCGTTATTATTAGCGAATGCTTGCTTTGAAAGTGTCGAAAAAATTGGTTACCCTGAGAGTAGAATTATCTTGTCGCATTGTGCTATTTATTTAGCATCTTCTCCCAAAAGTAATGCGAGCTATTTGGCAATTGAAGAAGCTATGGCACTTGTTGAAAAGACTGGTAATTTACCTGTACCTTTGCATTTAAGAAATGCACCAACCTTACTTATGAAACAACTAAATTATGGTAAAAATTATCAGTATCCCCATAACTTTGAAAACAATTTTATTGAGCAAGATTATTTACCAGAAACTATAAACGAACTTTTGTTATATAAACCACAACAAAATGCTAAAGAGCAAGAAATAAAAAAGTTTTTAGGTTCCAAATGGAAGGTTTATAATACATAAAGATTCTTATTAAAACAACAAAGCCCCAATAAAGGAGCTTTGATTGTTCAATTGAATTAACAATTGAAGAAAGTAATTGAAGTTTACAACTACTTTTTCTTTGCAGGGGCTGCTTTTTTTGCAGGGGCTGCTTTTTTTGCAGGAGCTGCTTTCTTTGCAGGCGCTGCTTTTGCAGGAGCTGCTTTTGCAGGCGCTGCTTTTTTTGCAGGGGCTGCTTTTGTAGGAGCCGCTTTTTTTGCAGGCGCTGCTTTTGCAGGAGCCGCCTTTTTTGCAGGGGCCGCTTTTGCAGGGGCCGCTTTTTTGGTTGTTGCCATGTTTAAAAATTTAATTTTAAAAAATTTCATAAAATTACATTATAAATTTAAATAAAAAAAATTATATTCATTAAAATAAAAAAAACTTATCAACATAAATTTATAAAATTGTGAATATCAAAAATATATATTGTATAAATATATATATATATCTTTTGAAACGCTTTATTTTAAAGGGTTTCAGAGAACATAAAATAAAAAAACATTTTATAAAAAATTATTTTATTTTTTTTATAAATTAAAATTTTATTTTAAACAATCATTCATTAATTCAGTAATGATGCCCGTCCAACCGGTTTGATGTGATGCTCCAATGCCTCTTCCACTATCACCATGAAAGTATTCATAAAATAAAATATAGTCTTTAAAGCCTTGTCTAGCATATATTTCAGCGTGTTGTTGATGAACCGGTCTTTGATTATTGGTATCTTTTTTAAAAATAGAAACTAACCGTTGTGTAAGTTTATTAGCAATATCATTTAAATTATAACTTGATTTAGATCCTGTTGGAAATTGTATTTTAAACGTGTCTCCATAATATTCATAGTACATTCTTAAAGATTTAATAATCATATAATTCATTGGTAACCAGATAGGACCTCGCCAATTGCTATTACCACCAAACATCGAAGTGGTGCTTTCGGCTGGTTCATAATTTAAACCATAAAACTGATCTTGAATATTAACATAAACACCTTGTTCGTGAATTTTACTCAAAGATCGAATACCGTAATCTGATAAAAATTCTGCTTCGTTTAAAACGCACGAAAGCAGTTTTTCTAGATTTTTGGGAGGAACAAGACTTAATAAAATAGTGCCATTATCGCAAGGAGAAACAATTTTATATGATTTTTGTTTTTGTAAATAATTATCAAACCAGGTCATACGGGTAACAAATTCAGGAGCGTTATCAATAAGTTTTTTAGGTAAGTATAAGGTTGCGAATAACGTAGTAATACCAACTAAAGACCTTACTTTTAAAGGTATTTTATTACCATTTGGTTCTACAAGAATATCATAAAAAAAACCATCTTCTTCATCCCATGCACCTTTATTTTCAATATGAAGTGTATTTAAACTTTCGGCTATATGGGCAAAATGTTCAAAAAATTTTGTAGCCATGTCAACGTAAGCATGGTCGTATTGATTAATAATTAATGCTATTTCTAACATATTTAAACAATACATAGCCATCCAAGCTGTACCATCGGCTTGTTCTAAATGGCATCCAGGCAAACAATTATTTCTGTCAAAAATTCCAATGTTATCTAAGCCTAAAAAGCCACCTTGAAAAACACTTTTACCTTGAATATCTTTTCTATTAACCCACCAAGTAAAATTTAAACAAAGTTTATGAAATACTTTTTTTAAAAAAACGATATCGGCTTTTTTATTAATTTTTTCATCAATTTTAAAAACGGCTAAAGTTGCCATAGCATGAACTGGAGGATTTACATCGTTAAAATTCCATTCGTAAGCTGGAATTTGTCCGTTGGGGTGCATATACCACTCTTTTAAAAGCAGTAGCAATTGTTTTTTCGCAAAATTCATGTCTAATCGTGCTAAGGGAATACAATGAAAAGCTAAGTCCCAAGCGGCATACCAAGGATATTCCCATTTATCTGGCATCGAAATGATATCATTATTATTTAAAGATTCCCAAGCGACATTTCGCCCACGATATCTTTCTAATGGTGGTTTGGGTTGTCCTGGGTCACCTTTAAGCCAATCTAAAATATCTATATTATAATATTGTTTAGCCCATAACATGCCACTATACGATTGTTTTTGTATATTTTTTTCGTCTTCAGAAATAGTTTTGGGGATTATATTATCAAAGAATGTATCCGCTTCATGTATTCTATTTTCGAATATCGTTTCAAAATTTTCAAAAGGATTTAGTAAAGATTTTTTTGACAATCTGAATTCATAAACCTTGTCTTTGCCACCCTCAATGATATCATGATAAACAATACCTAATTTTGTTCCAGTATTACGATGATTTGAATGGTTCCATTGATTAGAAACTATCGAATCATTTATAAAATCTTTTACATAACTGCTTTCGTTAGGAATATTCCATAATTTTTGTTTATTATTTTCGTTTTCTGTAAATATTTCTTTGCCGTTAGCATGATAATATAAAAATAATGAGCCTAATTTAAAATGTTGGGCTTCTGTGCATCCAAAATTATTTTTTTTATCTTTTAATTGAATATGTGGTTTCGGGTCTGATTTTCCAAACGACCAAAAATTTCTAAACCAGAGCTGTGGAATTACGTAGAGTTCAGCGGGCTTTATCGATTTATTATGTGCAGTAATTTTTATTAAAATATCTTCAGGGTCGTTTTTGGCATATTCGATAAAAATATCAAAGTATTCATTAGCATCAAAAAGATGGGCATCTAAGAGTTCAAATTCTGGTTGGTTTCGATTTCTATTTTGAGCTTGAAACAATAATTCTTGGTAAGGATACTTGTGTTGAGAATATTTATATAAATATTTCATATAGGAGTGGCTGGGCGTATTTACTAAATAATAGTAAAGTTCTTTACAATCTTCACCATGATTTCCTTGAGGGCAGGTAAGTCCAAAAAGTCTTTCTTTAATAATACTATCTTTACCATTCCAAAAAGCGGGTGCAAAACAGAGTCTTTGCCAACGGTCGCAAATACCGGCAATACCGTCCTCGCCCCAGCGGTACACGCGACTTACAGCATCTTCAAAAGGGAAAAAATTCCAAGCATCGCCATGTTTACTATAATCTTCGCGAACTGTTCCCCACTGTCTTTCACTTACGTATGGTCCCCAATACAACCATTTTTTATTCTCTTGATAGGCTTCTACTAATCTTTTATCTTCGGCTGTTTGCATATTATTAATTTTCTATGTAATTTAGATTTTTATCTGCTGACTCGGGAAGTGTTGCGCTACAATAAATTGCTATAGAACAAACTATGGTTGCAACGATAAATAATCCAATAAAATACCCAGTGTGTATTTGAAGATATTCAAACATTAAAGCAATAATAGCAAATGAAGCGCGGCTAATATTAGTAACCATTACAGCGGCTGTGGCACGTATATTTGTGCCGAATAATTCTACGACGGTGGTGCACATCAAACCCCAATAACCCGATGCAATACTTAGAACAAAAGCATATAAATAAAATTGATAAGCGCTGGTAGGTGGAAAACAAATAAAACAGATTATTGCTATATATGACATCAGATTATAAATTAGCAATGGCTTTTGTCTATTTTTTAATATTTTACTTATATAACAACCTATAATATCTGAAACAATAGCTCCAAAATCAAAAATTATTAAATAAAGGGCTAGTGATATAGCCTGTTTGATTCCAATAATACCGGATATTTGAGACGAAAATTTAGCTATCAAAAGTAAAACAAAAATTGGTAAGCAAATTCCAATTAATTTTAATAATAATCGTCTTCTATTTTTATTTGACACTAATGCCCATAAATTACCTTTACCAATTTTAGATTCAGGTTGATTTTGAAAAATAAACGATTCTTTAGTAGCAAATCTTATAATTAATAAGCATAATCCCATAATACCTCCTATTTTAAAATAAGTTTGCCATGAAATTTGAATAATTAAACTAATAACCGAACTACAGGCTGCCCCTAAGAATCCAGCAGCAGTAATGATCATCGTACCAATAAGACGTTTTTCTACTGGAAATATTTCAGTAATTAAAGTAATAGCAATTCCAAATTCTGCGGCTAAGCCCCAGCCGCTAAGAAATCGTAAAGAGAGATATAATTCATAAACATACGGGGTATTGGGTTCTAAGAATCCATTACAAAGTGTTGTAATTGAATATAATGCTATTGAGGCAAATAGGATTTTAATACGTCCTTTTTTATCAGCCAAAATACCCCAAGTAAAACAGCCTCCTAAAAAACCCAAAGATTGCCATGTTTCAAAATTTATTCCAATTTTTAATAACTCTTCTTTAGTTTGGGCTAATTTTAAATAGGTAATCGCTTCATTTCGAACTAAAGTAGTAAAAAATAAATCAAAATAATCTACAAAATTGCCTAAAGCGGTTACTAATAAAATAGTAAGATAATAAATTTTGGAAGGTTGGGAATTATTTTGGGGTAAGTTATTATTTATAATCATGATTGAAATCTTGGTTATAAAACTGTAAAATGAAAGGTATTCGATTTTGTTTTATTTTCTTTCTTATCTATAGTATTTATAAACCAAGTATGTGGTCCAGGGCTAATATTATTAAGTATTTGAGTTGTAATTGTTGATTTTGAGTTGATAATTCTATCGTCTAACCATACTTCATAATAATCTATATCATTTAACCCATCTGGGTCGTCTCCGGTCCACATAAGTGATACTGGGCTTAATAATCTTGCATATTCAATGGGTAACACTGCTTGGGCAGGGAAAGGTGCATAATTAACACTTGCGGCACCTGCTAAATAAAACCGTTGCACGTCAGAAACTGCACTATCATTGGTTGGTCCATAACTAACAACACGCCATTGATAGGGTTGGTTGATTGGCAACATTAAATTTTTGTAATTTACTATTGTGGTATCAGCATATTTTAAATTTGTATCAATTAAATTTGTTACATATAATTTATATTTAGACGTGTTTACGGCGTTATTCCATGTAAATCCAACGCCCGTGTCGGTTGTTAAACAAGATGTATTATTAACAGGATAGGTTAAGATAGACTTGCCAGGTCCGGTTCCAGATACAGGTAATGAAAATAAACAATTTTTTCCACCAAAAGACACTGAAAATAGAGCATTTCCAATTTTAGAAGCAATACCAGAAATAGTAACTGTAATTGTACCATTACCATTTACAAGATTTCCAGATTGAAGTACAGCAGTTAAGCCAGTAACTGAAGTAGAATTAATACCACTTGAATTAGGATATTCTTTACCATTACCGCCAGTGTAGGGGATATTAAAATTTTGACTATAATTAAACCCAACAATAGGAATATTAACTATAGGAACCCCACTACAATTCAACGTTTCAACTCGGGCACCTGAATCTACAACGTCTGGCTCGCAGTTTATAATAAATAAACAATTTATAAATATATAAATCAGTAAATAATATTTGGGTATTCGTTTTAACATTTAAATTTTTTAGATATGTAAAATTTCACAAATATACAAACAATTTTTAATAAAAATAATTATTTTTACAAATTTTAACGGCATTTTAAAAATAATTCTTTATCTTTGTACGTATGACATTAGAATTTAAATCTGACTTAAAATCATTTTTTTTAACTGTTTTGGTAGTAATTATTTTGTACCTCATTTTTTTTAATATCATTTTAAAACAACCTTTATTAATTAAGCCAAGTTTTGAATTTATAGATGTAGCTTTAGGTACCGATGAATCTGGCACAATTGGTCAGAACGATAATATTGCATCATATACAAAAGAAAGCGAAGCCGTAACAAAAAATATTGAATCAAAGGTTCAAAATCCAACAGAAAATACGCAAGTTTTATCAGATGGGGATATTGAAATTCCAAGCAAACCTAAAAAAAAGGAACATGTAAAAACGAATCCTTCAACAACACCAACCTCTTCAGTGCCAGCAGCACCGAAAGCTGTTCTAAAAAAAAGAGAGGATATTCAAGTTAATAATCCTAACTCTAATGTAACGCATAGCGTTAATCAAGGAGACAACACCAAGCCTGGGATAAAAGGAACAGCTGAAGGGAATCCAGAAAGTGCCAATTTTAATGTATCTAAATCATTAATTTCGATAGTTAAAGGCGATCGTAAAATACAATCGATTGATAAATTTAAAGGTGATGTACCAGCCGCCACAATCTATGCCAGTGTTTTAGTTAAAGAAGATGGCACAAGTAAGTTTATAGATTTTGAATCTGGGTCATCTTCTTACGACAAAAAATATCAAATTGCTATAACAAATTATTTAAAAAGAATGCATTTTGATATTTCAGACCATAGTTCACTTGTTATTATAAAGTTTAATTTTATTGTTGAATAATATAAAATTTAGGTAATTCATGTTAATCAAATGACCTATCAAAACGCTTTAGATTTCTTATACAATCAGTTTCCAGATTTTAGTAAATATGGTCAAACGGCTTTGAGGCCGGGCTTAGAAAACATAAAAAAATTATGTCAGAGTTATCAAAATCCTCATCAAAATCTTAAATATATTCATGTTGCAGGAACTAATGGGAAAGGGTCAATCTGTCATTTTTTAGCTTCTATTTTTAAAGAGTCTGGTTACAAAGTTGGTTTATTTACCTCGCCACATCTCCATAATTTTACTGAAAGAATTTGTGTTGACGGGATTCCTATTTCTAAAAACTATATTATTACATTTACCAAGAAACTTATCGAAAAAAAGCTCGATTATAATCCCAGCTTTTTTGAAATTACTACTTGTATGGCATTTTGTTATTTTAAATCAAAGCACGTTGATATAGTTATTTTAGAAACTGGACTTGGTGGACGTTTAGATTCTACAAATATCGTTTTACCCATATTAACTATTATTACAAATATTGGCTTAGACCATCAACAATTCTTAGGAAATACTCGAAAAAAAATAGCTGTAGAAAAAGCAGGCATTATAAAAAAAAATATCCCTTGTGTTGTTGGACAAAAAGATTCAGATATGACATCTGTATTTTCTAACTATTCAAAAAAAGCCCCTCTGTATTGGTCGGATGATTTTTATTCTGTAAATTTTAGTACCTTAAAAAAAAATAATTATTTAGTTATCAATTATAATGCGCATTATAAATTTAAAAAAATCACTATTAGAAGCGGGTTAATTGGTCATTATCAAATTAATAATATTTCAACAATTTTGACAAGCATTGATGTTTTAAAAAGCCACTATCCGGAATATAAAAATTTAAACGTTAAGGCTGGCTTAAAAAATGTTCAAATAAATTTTCCGCTTAACGGTCGTTGGCAAATTATTTCTAATAAACCTAAAATTATAATTGATGTGGCACATAATTTGCCTGGTTTTGAAGCGTTAAAAAAAAATATATTGTCATTAAATCAAAACCATAAACTTTATATTTTAATGGGCGTATCTCGGGATAAAGATTATCAAAAAATGCTTAAATTACTACCTATGGACGCTTACTATATATTTAGTCAAGCTGATTCCAACCGTGCCTTGTTAGCTTCAAAATTAAATAAAATATCTGCTGTTCAAAGTCTAAATTCGGTTCATTTTAAAGAAATTAAAGACTCTTTAAACTATATTAAAGAAACCCTAAAAAAGACAGATATTTTAATAGTTACAGGAAGTATTTATTTTGTAAGCGATGTATTAAAAAACAATCTCCTTGACCAATTTAATTAATATACTTGCATCGGCAAAAACATGCCCAAATTTATGCGAAGCATATTCGGAGACTGAACTTATTCATATTTTTAAAATTTTTATTGAAAAAATAACCAAAATTTCCTATTCCAGCCTGTCGATGTTAACAGAATTTCAATTAAATTTGGAACAACAACATGTATTAGATATTTGGACAGAAAAATTAAAAAAGGATCAACCATTTCAACAAATCGTAGGGGAAACGGATTTTTTAAATATGGTTTTAAAAGTAAATAAATATTGTTTAATACCGCGTCCCGAAACAGAAGACTTGGTTCTAGAAGCCTTAAAATATATGAATCAAAAGGACTCTTATAAAGTACTTGATATTGGTACGGGGAGCGGGTGTATAGCAATTTCAATAAAAAAAAATAGACCATTAGCACAGGTATTTGGATTAGATATCCACAACCAAACCTTACAATTAATGTCTGAAAATGCTCAAATTCAGGATTGTAAAATAACATGTATTCAACAAAATTTTTTACATGAACCCAATTGGCTAATGTTACCCCAATTCAACTTTATTATTAGTAACCCACCTTATATACCTATTTTTAAAAAAACAGAATTATCAAAACGAGTCTTAGATTTTGAACCGCACCAAGCGCTTTTTGTACCCGATAACAAGCCTTTGATTTTTTACGAAAAAATAATAGATTTTGCAAGTACACATTTAAACAACAAAGGATATATTTTTGTAGAATTTGAACAAGATTTTGCGAGTCAAATATTCGATTTGTTTAATACCAATAATTATATAACTGAAATAAAAAAAGATAGGTTTTTTTGTGATAGAATTTTAATAGCTCATAAAAAAAATGTACCTTTGCCAAAATGAAAGTAAAATTTATTATTTTAATAATTATATTAGGGTTCATCTTTAAAAATAATTATGTAAAAGCACAAGATCCTATTGTTGATGTACTAAAATCATCTTCATTACGTGCTATTAAGGTGCCAGATAGTTTTGCTAAAGACACTTCTAAATTCATGTGGCGTTGGGGTAGTATAAACAATTTTTCTTTAGCCCAAAGTACCAATAGTAATTGGTCGGCTGGTGGTAACAATTTTTCGATTGCTGTTAGTAATTACTATAATCAATATTTTTCTTATAAACACAAAAGACAATTTTGGGATAATAACCTCGATTTTAATCTTGGTTTTGTTCAAGCCAGTGATGTTGGAGGCAGAAAAAATGACGATAGAATTGATATTTTAAGTAAATATGGTTACAAAATTGATACTACGGCTAAATGGTATATATCTGGTTTATTTAATTTTAGAACTCAACTTTTTGACGGTAGAAACTATATAGGAGATAGCAGCGTATTAACATCTAGCTTTTTATCCCCAACCTATATTATTTTTTCGCTTGGTGTTGACAATAAATTTTTTAATAACACCTTAGAATTATTCTATTCCCCACTAACCAATAGGACCACTTATATCAATAAGAAAACTTTGCGCGGTGTGGCAGATTTTAATACAGATTCAGTAACTGGAATCAGAAATGAATTAGGCGTATTTGTAATTTTAATCTATAAAAATACGTTTAGTAATAATTTATTTTACCAAGGCCGCATCGACTTGTTTTCAAATTATTTAAAAAAGCCTGGTAACATTCAATTTTATATGACAAATTATCTTCAATATAATTTTAAAAAAAATTTAGGTTTAACTTATAGTTTAGACTTAATATACGATGACAATATTAAACAATTTGGCGCTAATAGTAATTCGCCAGCCTTACAAATTAGAAGCCAAATTGGGCTAAGTTATATTATTAATGCCAAAAAAAAAGTTACTGAATAGTTTTACTTGATAAATAAATTATTAAGAACTAAATAAAGTAGTCCAGATATAGTTGCTGAAATTGGGATTGTAATAATCCACGCCACAATTAAATTCAATGTAACGCCCCAGCGTACCGCACTTAAACGCTTTGCCGCCCCAACACCAATTATAGAGCCCGTTGTTGTATGCGTTGTACTCACAGGAATTTTTAAAATTGCCGAGGTAAATAATGTAAAGGCGCTTGCCGTTTCGGCACACACACCTTCTAATGGGGTTAAATTGGTTATTTTATTGCCCATGGTTTTAATAATTTTCCAACCTCCCGATAGCGTGCCTATTGCAATCGCAGAATAACAAACAATAGCTACCCAGTCTGGAATGCGGTCGTTTTCAGTTAAATTACCATTAACAACTAAAGAGATATAAATAACACCAATAACCTTTTGAGCGTCGTTACCTCCATGTGCAATACTCATCAATGCGGAGCTTAACAATTGTAATTTTTTATAAATATTTTTGGTATTTAAATTACCTAAATTTTTAAAATAAATTATGGCATAAGCAGTTAAAAAAGAAACGATGGCAATAATGAATCCAATAAAGGCAAAAGCTTTTTCGTTTATCATCCCTTTGTCGAACGGTTTCCCTTTAAACCAAAAGACCATCAAAAAAACAACGGAAATTCCACCCAGAATAAAGAATTTTTTAAAAAAATTACGCTGTATTGTAATAAATGTAATGATTATTGCAAAAACTAAACCTATTAAAGGTGCTAAAAATATAAATAATACAATTTCTAAAATGGTATCTTTTTTTATATACTCAAAACCTGCCGCGGTAATTGCTGCACCTGCAAAACCACCTATAAGTGTATGAGATGATGATGACGGAATGCCATACCACCATGTAATCAAATTCCAAATTATTGCTGCAGTTACGCCCGATACTATCATTAATAACTTGTGGTCTTGACTCAATGTGATTCTACTAAATTCAACAGATTTTGCAATCGTATTGGCTACGCCATGTTCTTTGAAAATAAAAAATGCGATAAAATTAAAAACAGCTGCCCATAACACAGCTTGAAAAGGTGTTAAAACTTTGGTTGACACAACAGTTGCTATTGCATTCGCTGCATCATGAAAGCCATTAATATAATCAAATATAATACAAAGTATAACTATTAATACGATGATTGTCATATAAAATTTATGCGTATTTTATTAATATTGATTCAATTACTTTAGAGGCATCTTCACATTTATCTGAAACTTTTTCAAGTATTTGTAAAATCTCACGCATTTTAATAATTTCAATAAAATTTTTATCATTTGAATTATATAATTTTTCAATACTAGTATCAAAAGCTTCGTCAGAACGTTCCTCTAAATCTTTGATTTTTATTAATGCTTCTGTAATTTTTGAAACATCTTTCATATTTCTTAATTCATTAATCGCAATTTCAATATATTCTGTACTTTGAAATATTAAATCAGTAAGTTTTATGATGCCAATATCATTTGGATTCACTTTATGAAAAGTTATTTTTTTGGCGGTAGATTGAATAAGGTCGGCAATTTTATTTAATGATTGAGCCAAATTATATATATCTTCTCGGTCAAATGGGGTTATGAAATTTCGTTCTAATTCAACAAAAATTTTATGTATTACGTTGTAATTCTCTCGTTCTTTATCTTTAATTTTAACCGAGATAATCATTTGTTTGTCTTTATCGGTTTCATAAACTAATTCTTTTAACTGAGTACTCATCCAAGTAATATTTTGTCCCACGTTTTCAAATAAAGAATAAAAAATTTTGTCTTTGGGTAAAAATATTTTTAAAATATTATCTATAAACATACATTATATTTTTTAGCAAAGATAACAATTATTTTTGGAAATTTTAAAAATATGATAATATTTAATAGTTCCATTTGATCCATGGTTGTAAAAACCAATAAGAATCTATGCCGTTTAACCCAATTGCCCCACAAAAACCAATTTTATTTGTAAAATTAGATAATAACGGATTAGAAAAACGAGCATTTTGGGTATAATCTAAAGAAGACGGGTTGCCAAAACTTATTTGAGAAGCATTGATAATTAAACTATTATTAGGTGCAGAGTTAAAATTAGCACCGATTCCAAATGGATTTGGAATTTTTGAATCGGTAATATTTTTAAGTCCAATATTGTTGTTTTGACTTAATTTAAATTTATTATAAAAACTATCTGTTGTAAAGCCAGTTGGGGCACTTGTTGAAGGTTTATAAGATACATTTACAGAATTTCCTGCTAAAATAAGATTTTGTAAAATAAGATTATCATTTTTATAGGCTATATCTACGGGCGTACCTGAAGATGCATCTAAAAATATACCAACTGGCCAGCCTAAAATAATACTATTTACTATGGATACTTGGGTATTTCGTCGTAAATGTACCGCAGCAAGAAATAATTTATTGCCAATATTAGATAAAGTAGCTCGTGCACCAATTAAGGTAAAATTTGAAAAAACAGCCGTGGTTTTTGGTAGTGCATTGGTGCCACCGGAATTATTGTCGGCTTCTATAGCCTCAGATTTCGAGACATCTGCTAAATTAGAGTCTCTAAGGGCTATACCAAATTGAAGGCGTCCCGAATAACCATTATCAACATCAAAATCGTCGTCTAATGTTTTATAAGCTATTAAATAAGATGCATTTACAGTACCGCCAAAAAATTCAAACGCATCGTCATTCGAGAATGCAACTTCTACATGGTCAACAGTAGTAGCAGAACCAACAGCCGCAAAAGTGAGTGCATTAATTTCTTTATCGGGCTGAAAGGCATAGCCTGCATATTCAATACGAACATAACGTAATACGCCTGAATTATCTTCTGGATTTACAGTAGGGAACGCAATATCACCAGAGCCAGCCAAACCATCACCAAAAGCATTATCAACACCACCTTCAACTTGAAATAAACCGTTGATGGTTTTGCCATTAGCGGTAAAACTTGAATTGATAGGTGCGGTACCACAAATGATGAGCCCTGCCCATTTTCCCGCTTTTTTGGCAGCTTGAGGTAAATCTGGGGTAAATACAATGGGGTTTGTTGAAGTGCCTTCGGCAATAATTTTAGCGCCGCGTGTAATAATGAGTCCGCAAATATTAGAACCGGTTTTGCAATAAACAGTTACACCCGCTTCTATTGTTATAGTTGCACCATTAACTATATAAACCAAACCGCTAATAAAATTGGAATCTTGTTGTCTTAAAGTAATATTATTTAAAATTCTACCAGAAAGAATAACTGTTTTAACATTCGTTGAAGTATCTGTATTGATATTCTGTTCGGTCATTAAAATTTTTTTTTGACAACTTGTTATAAGACCTATCAATGGTATTAATATTAAAAAAAAATGTTTTTTCATTGTTATATGTTTTATAATTATTATTTATAAATTTAGTTTAAAAGTAACTTGGGCTCTTGTACCATAAAAACGTGCAAAACGTATGGCATCAATATTGGCATTATAGGTTATATTGTCGTCAACATTTTGATAAAATATTTGTTGCAGATTTAAAATATCTTGAATTTGTAAAACAACATTGATTTTATTTTTCAAAAACTTCTTAGCAACTTGAACATCAAATATTGGGCGGGATTTTTCATAGACATTGGGTGAAGATGACCCAGCCTGAATATCACCTATTAAATACAATCTATCACCATATTGGTGGTATAAAAAGCTCGCCTCCCAGCCCGATTTTAAAGCATTATATAATAAACCGGCATTAAAAATAAAATTACTTTGTCCTTGCAAGGCTCGTTCAATATTTAATTCAGGGTCTTTTACCATACTATTTATTAAAGACATACTACCTTGAATCGAAAAATTCTTTAAAGCATTCACAAAATCTAAACTACGTTTACCTTCAATTTCTAAGCCATAAACTTTAGCTTCATTGGCATTTTGAAAACTAAAAGTACTTGCCCCGCCCGACCCTTCGCTAAATATTTGTTCAATTGGATTTAAAAAATCTTTGTAAAAAAAACCTGCATTAAAATAATTAACACCACTACCAAACCATTCGTATCTTAAATCTAAATTTGTAATTTTTGTTCTTAATAGTTGTGGATTGCCTTGTACCGAAGCGTTTAAATCGAAGTCATAAATATTTAAGAAAGATAGCTCACGTAGTTCGGGTCGAATAACGGTTTGAGTAGCCGAAAATCTAATTTTTGAATTTGAATTTAATGAATAATGTGCCGAAATACTTGGCAAAACATCTAATAAAACCGATTGGGCATAAATTGTTGAATTTGGAATAAACGCATTGGCAACCAGTTGATCATAGTTTTCTATGCGAAATCCGCCAATAAATCGCCAATTCTTATAAATATAATCGCCTTCTAGATAAATCGCATGTAAAATTGTGTTGGCAACATAACTAAAACTAGAACCTTTAATACTCCCAAAGGCAAATTTATTGTTATCACCATCACCAAAATTGTTAGGGTCAAAAATAGTATTTGGCGGTAAAATAATTAAATTGGGATTATTGATTGGTAAATAGTTAGCATATAAATAAGCATTGTATTCTCTGCCTTTAATTTGTCCATACCACCCTGCTTTTAACTGAAGATTAGCAAAACTTTTTCTAATATTAATACCAGCTGAACTGATATTATCTTGTAAAATTTTAAAAATACGACTGCCTGATAATTGCGATAACGAATTCGATATTAATAAATTATAATTATTTTCAGTGGTATTGTCTAAATATTTAGTATAAACAATCCTACGTTGGTCTGGCACATTATTAGATATTGTAGTATAACTGATAAACCAGTCCAATCGTAAATTTTTTGCAAGAAGATGTTCACCATTTAAAATATTCAAAGTGAATACATTAGAATAAAAATTAAATTCACTTCCTTTTAATGAATCGCCTCTAACAAATTCAGTCCCTTGTCTATCAGTTGTAGCATTTGCCGATTTGATATTGATTAAGCCTTGATACGATAAAGTATTATGATTATTTAATTTATAATTTAAACCAACTAAAGCATTCAGTTGCACTTGTTGAATATATTTATTGTCGTTATAATTATAATTTACAGATAGTAGATTACCATCGATTGTGTTCTGTTGATTTATATTGTACTCTATATCAGTGCGGCGATTATATTGAAAAGATAAAAACCCGGTTAAAGGATTTTTAAAGAGACTGGAAGTAAAGCCTCTAACAATACCAAGTCCGATATTAGGTATGGGGTTCATGACTTCGGCTTGCCAATTATTTTTGAGCTGTTGACCTAAAACCGTTTGTTGTTGTGGATTCAAGGCATCAAATTGACTTTTTTCTGGAAACGATTTTGGTAACGCTCTATATCCGCCGTCAATACCTAACCAATCCCATGGTCCAGGTTTATCGCTATAAAAGGTTGTGCCAAGTGTTTGAAAATTCAAGCCACTTTGAATTGATATATTCCAAAAATTTTTCTCTGGAAAACTTTTGGTTTGAATTTGCACTAAACCACCAGCCCATTCACCAGGTAAACTTGGTGTAAATGTTTTATTTACAATGATGTTATCAATCATGACTGCAGGAAAAATATCCATATTAAAGGTTTTGCGGTCGGCTTCGGTGCTACTTAATAAAACATTATTGAGCATGACTTGATTATATCGGTCTGCTAAGCCTCTAACAATGATGAACTTATTCTCTTGTATTGAAATTCCGGGGAGACGTTTGATTATTTCAGCCGAATTACGGTCTGGTAATTTTGCAATAGTTTCTTGAGATATAACTGATGTAATCATTGGGGCATTTTTCATATAAACTAAAATCGATTTCTCTGTATTTGATTTCGTGCCTTTTGAGCGTGAACTTTTAACTTCAATATTGGCTAATTTTTGAACATTTGTTTCCAAAACAATTTCTTTATAGTATTCAATTTCAAAGGAATCTGGAATAATTTTAATTTCAGATAAATTATAACCCAAAGCATTCACTTGTAAAGTCCATGTTGTTCTTGGTAAATTATATATTTTAAAATTTCCGTCTAAATCTGCAATAACTTTTTTAGTAAGGTTGTTATATAAAACAGTAATAACGGCAGCATTTACGGGTTCATTTTGAATGTTTAAGATTTTTCCACTAACAATACAATTATTTTGGGCTGAACTATTTATACTATGTGCTATACTGAATAAAATAAATAGTGTGAGGTATAATTGATTTATGTTTTTCATAGTTTGTAATTTAAAAAGTTTAAATTATTGATTTTTAGGAATTTATAATATTTTACAATTTAAAATACTAAATTTTTTAGTACAACTTATAATAATATTTTTTTATTTAAAATTAATATCTTAATTTAATTTTTATAGTTTAAAGACTTTTAAAATCTTTAAAAAAATTGATTAATTAAGAATTAAAAATAACTAATTATGATATTGTTTAGTTGTTACAATTGGTAACATACAGTTACCATAATTTATCTTCAATATTACAATATGGTTATGTATTTGATGGTTTTCTAAATAAATCAAAGGGGGTTTCAAGTTATAAATTTGATTTTTGTACCCTTCTAAAAGAAGTGCGATACGACAAGCCATGTATTCATCAATTTTATCAAACAACTTAATCAATAAGTTATTCGTAGATAAAGAGAGATTCAAAATACGCTTTAAAAACATAAAATAAATTTTTGCAAAGTTACGACGTCATTTTACATTTTTTAATTAATTTTATAAAATTTACTTTATATTTTAAAAATCGTTCAAAAATTACTAAAAAAAAAATTATTTGCAATAATTTTTTAAATATTCAAAATTTATTGTAATATTACCATTTTTTAAAATAGTGGCTTTATTGATGATTGGTGAATTTTCGATAAAGATATTAGGAATGACATTTTTAAGGAGTTGTTCGCCAAAATAATAACTTGCGTCTCGCGGAAGTTCATTTGGAAGATTGCCAACTGCTACGATATCAATACCTTCTGATTGATAGGGCAAGGTTTTAGAACCTGTTTTTACATCGAATCCATAAATCGGATCTTCTATAGTAGCATCGCCTAAATTACAAGGAACACTCCCATAAGCATCATCAGTAACATCGGCAATGGTTACTAATTTCATGGGTTTACATTGGTTTAAATCATCTAAGGTAAAAAGCGGAGCAATTGACTTTTCCCAATAAACGCCATTTAATAGAATTTGTGTATATGGTAAATAATTATTAAACAAACATTTATAGTCTTTAGGGTTATTATGAAAATCGGTTCGTATAAATGGTTTTTGGTCTTTCCTTTGGTATAAGCTATCGCCTTTTAAATGAATAAATACGGGATAGTCAAAATCGGTATTACAATAATCGTAATCATCCACTTCTTTAATATCAACTAAATTCATAATCTCAATAATGCCTTTAGATACCCGTCCAGAACCAGTTACCGCTATTTTGATTGGTGGTAATTTTAAGCCAAAATAACTACTTATTAAATGACTATAATCTTTCACTTTAAAAACGCGTTCTAAATGAAAGGTATTTGTTCTTAAACCATAAGCCATTAATCCATTATGAGCACCTACGATGCCTGCAAAAAATCCAAATCCTAAAACTCTCGATCCATCTGTATATTCAATACATTCATAATCAATTAAAGTTATATTTTTAGCAATCATCGCTTTAAAAAAATCTTGATTATAAGATTGCATTTTTTTAGTATGAGAAAAAATAAAATAAGTTTTATGAGGTATCAATTGGTCAATTGGAACTTCTTTAATGCCCAATAAAATATCGCAATGAGATATGTCATCAACAACTGGCAATCCTAGTTTTTGATACTCAGCGTCGCTAAAACATCGTATTTCAGATTTTTGAATAAATACTTTTACATGTGGGTATTGTACTTGAAGTTCTAAACATTGTTTAGGCGTAAAGGCAACCCTATTGTCTTTACAAGACTTTCCTTCTTTAATTAATCCAATTTTAATTTTTGTCATATTTTAAATCGCTTTTGACAAAGTTACAAATATTTTTTTTATTTTCATTCTTTTATAAGATATTTCTAAAAATTTAGTTACTTTTGAAAAATGGTTTAATTATGAAACGTATTGCAATTATGGTTTTTAGTGTTTATTGCATTTTTACACTCATACTTTTAATATTGATTTTTTCCCCTATATGTAGCATCATATATTTAATAGGTTCAAAGCGGCATCATGTTATTTTTAAAAACTTTAAATATATCGCTAAATTAATCTTTAAAATTTGGTATTTTATGTGTGGAATTGAACATAAAGAATTTTATGCGAACGGCTCACTAAACAATAATTATAAGCAATTTATTTTCATATCAAATCATAAATCATATTTAGATATTCCACCATTATTATTATTATCGCAATCCCATGTAAAAATTTTAGGAAAATCAGATGGTTTAAAATTTCCTTTGTTTTTTTTCATATACAAACATATTGCTATTTCATTTAATAGAACATCGTTAAAAGAAAAAACCTTCGCATTGAAAGACGTTATTAAATACATTCAATTAGGTTATCATATTTTTATTTTTCCAGAAGGTATGTTTGACGAGAACCCTCATGCTTTAAAACCCTTTCATAACGGCGCTTTCGACATAGCTATAAAATATAATCTTCCTATACAACCACTATATTTTCCAAACTCGCATCATCGTCTCAACCCCTCATCTATTTTTAGTTTTACACCTGGTTTAAATAAAGTTCAATTTTTGCCCACTATATCCGTTCATTTAGAAAACCCTATGACTTCCAATGAGTTAAAACAATACTGCTTTCACTTTTATAATAACATTTTAATTAGTTCTTGATAAATTTATAGGTTCCAAATAACGACTGTGCATGAAGTCTAATAAAATAAATGCCTGGGGTTAAATTTTTAACGTTAAGCTTGCAAAGACGTGTATTAGGGTCGATGGCGGCTGTATGTTTACTTATAAGAACACCTGACGCATTTCTAAGCTCAATATCTGTAGATACATCATTGCCAGAGCAATACAAATGAATAACATCCTTGGCAGGGTTAGGATATAACACCACATCTTCGCTTATTAAAATAGTTTTATGAATGGACTCTTGGCATGTTGCATCTGTTTTGATACTTAAATTATTGACCCCTTTATTTAAATTTAAAGTGAGCGTAGAGGCGGTTGTTTGCCAAGAGCTATTATTTAATGTTATTTCATACTTTTCGGCGCCTGATAAATTTAAAACAATTTGATTATTTTTAATTTCAGAATAATATCCTTGAATATTTTGAGGTGCTGTAATTTTTACTTCATAGTTACGGGAATAATTAGATAAACCAACTGCATCAAAAATAACACTAACATTATAGATGCCAGTATCGGTTATCATAGCTGTATAGATACTATCATTATCCAAAGTGTCTTTTGTTGTCCAGCCTTGCGGCGCCGTTAAAGTAATATAAAGTTTGGTATTGGTTCGTATTGGTTTATAATTAGATACTATTTTAATGGCGGCTGACCCTATTTGAGAAGATGAAAATGGACAATTAAAATTAGTGGACGTTATGGAGATAATTGGTAGATTTTGAGGTGATATTTTGGAAATAATTTTGATGGTTTGATTCATAGAAATATTGACAAATGTATAACCATTGCTATCTTTATAATTTGAATTATTTATGTTATTAATAATTACAGAATCAATATAATAACCCTGAAGTGCCGAAAAACTTACTCTGTAAGTAGAACCAGAATCTAAAAATAATGAATTCGAAATAATAGAATTTGCATCCGAGATAGTTGTTATATAAAATTGTTTAATCGGTTTAAGTTTTGAATAGACACTTATCGATTGGTTTTCAGTAACATTAAAAAATGTTTTGGTATTTTTAGAATTATACAAATTTGAAGAATCTTGATTGTTAATAACAACACTATCAATAATATACCCACTATTGGCTTGATAGGTAATTGTAATACTTCCGCCGTTATTGACATATATTGATGGTGATATTTGGCTATTGGCATCGGCACTTGTTGTAATATTATAAATAGATGCAGAAGGTATTGCAGGTAATGACGTATCGGAATATGGACCATAACCTCTTGAATTATAGGCTCTTACGATAAATTTATAAGCTACCCCATTTTCCAAATTTTTGACGACAATGGGACTTTTGTTAGAATTTATATAATAGTAACCAGGTGTTGAATATAAATAATAATTTGTAATAGTTGCATTAGAATCGGCTTTATTTGGTTTAAAATAAACAGTTACTTGTTGATTACCTGCAACAACACTATCAATTGTGGGTTTTAAAGGTAAATCAACATATCGAAACACAATTCTTACTGTTGTGTTTTGTATAATACTATTTAAATTTAAAACAAAACTAGCATAGCCTTTATAAGTGCCATTCCATAAATTATTATTTACAAAAATACTATCTATAAGATAATTATTTTTGGCATTGATGTTAATACTTTTATTTTGGCCATACGTAATCGTAGTATCTTTGGTGTTAATGTAACCACCGTTGGTGTCAAAATTAAAAATTAAATTGAAGGTCTTTAATTTTGAGGTGATTTTAACAGAATGGTTGGTATCAATTTGATAAAATATAATTTGTGATTTTGAACGATATTTCTGAGAAGAATCTTGATTATCAATAATAACTGAGTCTATTACATAATTACCAAAAGCTGTATAAGTAATGGTTGGGTTGGATTTAATAAAATAAGTACTGGAAGGCGTAATACTTGAATTCAAGTCTGAACTAGTTGAAATATAATAAAAAGAATCATGTGCTACAACTGCGTAAGGAAACACTGCCCAATCGGACCACCCCGCTTCATTGCGGGCTCGCACTCTAAAAGTATAGTTGACTTCACTTTGTATATTTTTTATCGTAATTGGACTTGAAGTACCGTTTGTAACAAATGTGCTATCTAAGGTACTCACTTGATACATTAAATTTGAACTTCCGCCATCTTGTGTGGGTCTATAAAAAGTAACCAAAACAAGATTCCTGCCAGTAACACACGTATCTAAAATGGGCGGTGTTGGGGGTAAAATCATTTCAAAATGGACATAAATATTTAAATCTTGCTGAATATTATTTAATGATAAATAAAAATAATCGCCTGGATTTAAAGGGAGAAAAGGAATATCGCCATTAATTGAAATAGAATCTAAATAATAGTTAGAATCTGCATTTACAAATAGATTGACGTTAGCATTTAAATTCACAACAGTATCTGAAGGCGAACAAATACCACCTTCGGCATTATAAGTTACTCTAATTCTATAGGAAGGCGTTGCAAAGACAATACGTATAGAATGATTCCTATCGATTTTATAAAAAGTATAATTTGAATCGTTTTTGTAGGCAACAGTTGAATCTAAATTGTCTATAAATAGGCTATCAATGTAATAACCTGCATTAGGTTTAAATTGTACTGTATAATCAGAACCACAGTTTACATTTTGATTGCTACTACTTATTAAACCGCCTAAATTTGCAGATGTTGACACTGTATAGCCCATCGAACTTGTTGCTGCAAACACATTATTCATTTTAGTAATTAAGGCACTTGTGGTATTAGGGCTATAATATAATTTTACAGGTCCAACGGGTTGAATATTACCTTCTGTAAGATGTTCTAAATCGCCCCAAGCTTGCCAGATGAGTGTTCCAGCATAGCCATTATCTGCAATATATTTGGCTTTCCAAGCAACCGAAAGCGTATCATCGTAACTTAAAAATGTCGTTCCCTTTGTTAAATATGCCACTTTGGCATTGGTATCAAAAGTATAGGTCCAGCCCGTACCTGGTTTATTGAGCGCGTTTATTGCCGAATAATTAGGGGCGGCATCCCAAGCGGCAAAATTAGTTATATCATTTGCCGACAGTACTTGTCCATCAGGATAAACATTAATAGAATTTTTGACTGTTGGGCAACCTAATTTTGCAGGTCCATTACATACAACAGCTCTACCATAAAATCCGGCACCAAGCGTAATTTTGTTTTTGGGGCAACCAAGCCGAACCATTTTTTGAGCTATAGAGTCAATATTAAAAGCATCAAATTCCGAACCTGGATAATTAAATAAAGGACCATTATGTCCCGAACTATCACTCCAACCACCATTGTAATCGTAACCAAACACATTAAAATAATCTAAATACAAACTCAATGCAGGAAAATCAAAACCGTCGATATAATTCAGATTATTGGTTATACACAGCGAGAGTACTTTATTGGGTCCTATAGAATCACGAATGGCTTTGCAAAGTAGTAATAAATTATCAAAATCATTTACTAAGGGTTTTAAATTT